>JARGGF010000654.1 GCA_029210905.1 Bacteroidales bacterium
TTCAAAAAATTGCCAATGAAGAGGGTAAATATTTTAGCAGGGTACAATCGTTTTTTAATGGAAACAGCTACTATTTAGTGGTCTATGAAAGGTACAATGATGTTAGGTTGGTGGGTACTCCTCCTGAGTCAATCGGTAAATTCGGGCACGACACTGATAATTGGGTTTGGCCACGTCATACCGGTGATTTTAGTGTTTTCCGTGTATATATGAGTGCCGATGGCAAAGCAGCAGATTATTCTGATAAAAATGTGCCTTTGAAACCAAAATACTCCTTGCCTGTTTCATTAAAAGGATACAAAAAAGATGATTTCACCATGATTCTTGGTTATCCCGGACGTACCAATCGTTACATGACATCCTACGGAATTGAAGAATTAATGGACATAAGCAATACCAACCGCATAAAAATACGTGGAATCCGCCAGGATTTAATGATGGAAGACATGAAAGCTGATGAGAAGGTCCATATTCAGTATGCTTCAAAGTTTTCAGGTTCAAGCAATTACTGGAAAAATTCCATTGGAATGAACAAAGGGCTGGCCAAATTAAATGTAAAAGCTAAAAAACAAGCCACTGAAGATAAATTCAGAAAATGGGTGGCTGCTGATAAAAAAAGGCAGGAAAAATATGGAGAAGCTTTAAGCCTGATTGAAAATGCATACAAAGGCCGTCGCGATTTAGAGTATGTAGGGCAATATATTTCAGAAACCATGTTAAGAGGTATTGAAATATTTGGATTTGCCAGTCGTCTGGGAAGAATGCTTGATAAGCCTGAAGCAATATCTGAATATGCCAAAGACTTTTTTAAAGATTACAACAAGCCAACAGATGAAAAAATTGCAGTTGCAATGTTAAAACTCTTCAAGTCTGATGTAAAAGCCGAATATCATCCGGAATTTTTAAAAGGAGATATTGATGCTTTTGTAAAAGATCTATATGAAAAAAGCATTTTTGCCAATGAAAAAGCCTTCCTTGATTTTATGAATAACTATGATAAGGAAAAAATCCAGCAGGATCCTGCTTATGTAGCTGCAATGGAAGTGGTTGCTACTTCTAAAAAGATCAATGAAGATTCAAAAGCATTTGATGAAAACCTGGCAAAGAGCAGGAGACTGTATTTGGCTGGATTGATGGAAATGGAAAAAGATAAGAATTTTTATCCCGATGCTAATTTTACCATGCGATTGACCTATGGTAAGGTTGGCGATTATAAAGCGCGTGATGCTGTTTTTTACGATTATTACACAACCCTTGAAGGAGTTATGGAAAAGGAAATCCCAGGCGATTTTGAATTTGATGTTTCTCCGAAACTAAAAGAGTTGTACCAGAAAAAAGATTACGGTATTTATGGTCAGGATGGTAAAATGATTGTTTGTTTTACATCCAATAATGATATTACCGGAGGAAATTCAGGAAGTCCGATTATGAACGGCAATGGCGAACTATTAGGCCTTGCATTTGATGGTAATTGGGAAGCTATGAGTGGTGATATCGCTTTTGAACCGGAACTACAAAAGACAATTAACGTTGATATCCGTTATGTGCTGTTTATTATTGACAAATTTGGTGGCGCCAAACATTTGGTTGACGAAATGAAAATTGTTAAGTAATCAACCAGAACTTAGATTTTAGAAATTAGAAATTAGATGTTAGAAATTAGAAATTAGAAATTAGAAATTAGATGTTAGAAATTAGATTGAAGTTAGATATCAGAATTTAGATATCAACGTTGTTTAAACTCACCCCCCGACTGGCTGCGCCAGACTCCCCCCTCTCTTTGAAAAAGAGAGGGGGGAACGGTTTCGCCTTGCGAAACCAAGGGGGTGAGTTTGGTTGAGTTCAATCGGATAAATTACAGTTACCCTTCAAAAAATCCTTTTCTAAACAACGTTGAGTAAGAAATTTCAATCGCCGCCTAGCTGGTTCATATTTTGATCATTGGCCCTATAATTAAGTCACTGGTTTCAAAGTGGGCCCGCTTAGCGGCTTTTGTTTTTCCAGTTGGTATATTGTTTTTTACATAGCCCATCTTTTAATAAACCAAAAACCAATAACCAATACACCAATAACAAATATACCAATAACTATGTTAGGCTGCAGAACCGATTGTATTCCAGCAGCACTTAATTACGTTTCTAGATACTTAAATCTAATATCTCAAATCTTACATTAATATGTTCTAAGCATCTTTTTATTAAAATAATGCACGCCAAGCAGGATAGAAAAACTAATTACAAATAGAATTAAAGCATAATAGTTGGCTGTATCATAATTAAGGGCTTCCACTTCGTCATAGATGGCAATAGAGGCTACCCGGGTTTCATCCGGAATGTTGCCACCAATCATTAATACAACCCCAAACTCACCAATGGTATGTGCAAAACTTAAAATGGTTCCGCTTAGCAGTGCAGGTTTAATGTTGGGCAGTAAAATATTTTTAAGCACTGAAAATCTTGATTTGCCAAGTGTATATGCTGCTTCCTGTATATTTACCGGCACTGATTGAAAGCCTGAAACTATTGGATGCACCATAAAAGGCAAACTGAAGATTACGGATGCAAAAATTAAACCCTCAAAGGAAAAAACCAATCGCAAGCCAAGATAATTATCTAAAAATTGGCCAAGAAAATTTTGTGGACTGAATGCAATTAATAAATAAAAGCCCAAAACTGAGGGAGGAAGTACCAGTGGCATGCTAACTAAAGCTTCTACAATAAATTTCATTCTAAATCGGGAAAAGGCCATCCAATAAGCCAAAGGAATACCAATTATTAGGAGGATTGTGGCAGTAATAGTGGCCAGTTTGAAGGTTAGTATAAGTGGTCCCCAATCAAAATTCATAATGAACAGCAAATAAAAAAGGGGACCCTGGGTCCCCTCTTTAAATTAAACTAAAAGTTCTATTTTTTTTCCCTGCGCCTGGTTGAGTAATTTATTTTGAGCGCCTGGGCTAATCTTAACTCTTCTTTAATATCGGTAATAATACCCATTTTTGTTTTAGAATCAGCTTTTATTGAAACAAACATTCTCTGTGCATCGCCTTCCGATAATGTAGCTCTTTTAGCATCAATAAATGGAATAATGCCAGACAGCGTTTCAAACTTATCATTTAACTGAATTCTAGGCTCTGTTCCGAACTTTTCGCGATAAGCTCTTAGAGGCGAACCTACATAAATATAGCTAACCAATGACTTATTTTCCAGCTTGGTTACTTCGGTAGCTTCAGGTACCTTTACCTGTATTTTCAGTTCCACTTCGCGCATGGTAGTTGATACCATAAAAAAGAAGAGTAACATAAATACAATATCGGGCAGTGATGCAGTTGAAACTGCCGGTGTTCCACCTTTTCCTTTTCTTGCAAATTTAGCCATTATCTATTTCCTCCTACATTTCGTGGTTCAGCTTCTGAAATACTTTGTGGGTACAATTCCTGGATTGCTGAACGCCGTTCTTCGTCCAAATCGTCAAAAGACATGCCAAATCTTTGTTTGGCGTACTCATCTCTTAATTCGTTAAAAGCTCTTACAAGCTCATTCTGTACCTCAATATATTTCTCATATAAGGTTCCTTTATCATTTTGCAACGATACTACCCCTTTTGACACCATTACTTTACCTAAAAGTGGTATATCCTTCTCTTCTTGTTCAGATAATTGTTCTGACCCGTTAGGATTAGCAATGAACTCTTTGACCCCTTTGCAAAGATTCTTAACATCCATCACTTCAGACTCTACAAAAAGTTGATTATATGTGTTAATTAGCACAATATAAACATTCCTTTCTTTAATTTCTGGCGGTT
>JARGGF010000655.1 GCA_029210905.1 Bacteroidales bacterium
ACCCTATTCCTATTAGACTTAAACCCAAAAGACAGCAAATTCCTGACAATCAAAGAAGCAATTGAATTTTTAAAAAACCTGGGATGAAACATCCCCCGATATTCGGGGAAAGCTATAATGATTAATTAACACACAAGGACATGATTATCCAATACACTTAACGTAGCGGATAAATACTTAATCCTGTTGATGTTCCATCTGTCCTGCTTACTTTAGGGCTAAGGAAGGCGGGTGAGATCATATAAAAATAAAAAATAAACACATGAAAAAAAAGCTCCTTCTATTGTCATATGCATTGATTTTTAGTGGATTGCAAATAATATTGGCGCAGCCACAAATCAAAAATTTCTCCGATTTAAATGATGTTTATTCGCTTCATTACGCTAATGATACCATGTGGATTGGTACAAGTGGTGGTGTGGTTGCCCGCGATTTGAACTCAGGCTTTAAAATTGCTCAAATTCTTACTGTTGATAGTGGACTACCTAGTAATTTTATTACTTCAATTGTGGTGGATAATAAGGGCACAAAGTGGTTCGGAACATTTGACAGAGGTTTGGCTGCATATAATAATGGTAAATGGGATTACTTTAATTTCTCAGCATCTCAGACAAATAATATTAATACCCTTGCAGTAGATCAGTCAGATAATATCTGGGCAGGTACTGCTGACGGTGCCTATTTTTTTGACGGGACTGGTTGGACACCATACAACGACAACACAACAGTTACAGGATACGTACGCTCCATAGCCGTAGATGGAAATAACGTTTGGTTTGCAACATTCGGAAATGGTCTTTTTCACTTTGATGGAGTCAATTGGCTTCATGAAACTTCATCCGACGGGAATATACCTTCTGACAATATAACAGCTATGGCAGCCAGGAACGATTCCTTATTAATCGGAAGCAGGTCTGGTATTTCATTCTATGATCCGAACCTCAGCACTTGGACAACAGGAGTTATTAGTGCGGCCCTGGATATAGATATTTTTGAACTTGAGTTCGGGCAATTTAATCAATTTTATGCCAGTACAGCAAATGGCTTCTACTCTTGGTTTAATGCTGTCTGGACACTGGAATCCATGCTCCCTGCTGGTCCCACAGGTGCCATTGCATTAAGAGATTTTGAAATTTGGATTGGCTTTAATAAACTTGGAGGAGGTGTTTTGCCATATTCCTTTTCAACCCCACCCCCTCCTTATGAAGTTTTAGGTTCAGAATATCCGGGAAAAAATATTGTAACCGATATAGTTTCGCACAATGGCTTTGTCTACGCTGCCACATACGGAAATGGAATAAGTCGCTATGATGGTAATATCTGGGAAGTGTTTAATGCAAATTTTGACCCTATCATCAATAATTTTGCAAACTCACTAACAATGCAAGCAGATACATTATGGATTGGCACTGATAACGAGGTTCTTACGTATGATGGAGAAATATGGCGACTTTTTACTACATCTTCACCTAAAGTAAATGCTGTTGCAGTCGATAAAATTAACATCAACAAAGTTTGGTGTGGAACATTAAATGGTGTTAGTAGTTTTGAAAATGGTGCAAGAACAGACTATGCTGTTGCAGATCTCTTTAATGCAGAAGTAATTGCAATAGCAATTGACACAAATAATGATGTTTGGTTTTTACATAGAAATGGATTAACAAGATACCACAACAATACTTTTGATTTAAAAATTGATCTTGCAGGATTAGGTGCAAGTACTGCCGAATTATTTGATATAGCAGCAGATTTAAACAATGGTATCTGGGTGGCCTCTTCAGTGGGTGTAATTTATTATGATAATGGAACAGTCACCAGGTATACTGACGCAGATGGACTTGCAGATAATCGTGTACTTACAGTTGATCTTGACAGTCAAAACAACAAATATTTTGGAACTGCAGGAGGAGGTCTAAGCATGTATAGTCCAGCTGGTTGGCAAAATTTAACCAGGCAAAATGGCATTCCAATGAATAGGATCAAATCTGTTCATTTTCAGGCAACCGGAAGCAATATCTGGACTGGTGGTGATTGGGGTGGCATCTCTCAGATTCATTTTAACCCTTTAAGTGTAGCAGCAAATATTAGTTCTCCTCAAATATGCCTTGGCAATCAAATAACTTTAAACGCTATTGTTTCAGGAGGATTTGGCCCGGGTGAATATAATTACAGTTGGAATTCCTCCAATGGTGATTTTAGTTCAACAAATCAAACCGAAACAATCACAACCAGGGAAAATAATACTTATCTTTTAGAAGTTAATGATGGCTTCTTTTCCGGAAGTAACAGTGCATCTTTAATTGTAAATACTGTGGATACTTCAAAAATAACTGGTCCTGCATTTGTTTGCACCAACAGTAGTACTGAAATTTATTCTGTAACCAACAACATCAACAAAAGTTATTTCTGGACACTTTCAGGTGGAATCGTCACAACTGCTCCCGACTTAAATGAAATTATAGTTGACTGGGATAACAATATTTCAAAAGGAACAATATTTTTAAACGAAACCGACTTAAATTCAGATTGCAGTATAACTCAACAATTCGAAGTAACTTTTGATCAAAGTCCTTCGCCAAATATAGTTAGAAAAGGTAAAAACTTAATTATTTGTACAGATTCAGGGAGGGTCAGTTATCAATGGTATTATAATGACGTACCGGTACCCGGACAGGATAGACAATTTTATTTCGTTGATAACAATTTAAGCTTAAACGCGGGTACTTACATGGTTGAAGTAGGAAATCAGAATCAGTGCAAAATATTATCCATGCCTCTTGAAGTAACCGGAACCAGCTTAAATATTTATCCATTACCTGCTAAAAACATCTTAAATATTGATTTCTATTCTGACATTTTAGCAGAAGGGACCTTGGAAATTTACAATTTTGGAGGCATTCTTATTCATTCAGACGCTTTTATTAAAGAACAGGCTTTCAAGCACCTGGAACTTAATGTATCAAATTACAAATCAGGAATTTATACTTATTCAATCTTTATGAAATCTAACAGGATAAATTCCGGGAAATTTATTATTGAATAATCTAAGTAAACAAACTTATGAACCATAGTGAATAATTAAAAAATAAACGCATGAAAATAAAAGCGATTTTAGCAATTATTTCAATAATACTGACCTTATTTCACCTGAACGCCCAGGAACGTCTGATAACAGGTAAAATAACGGATATCAAGGGAAATTCTCTGGGTGGTGTTACAGTTGCTGCTAAGGATTATCCGGCATTGACAACAATTAGTGGTGTGGATGGTGAATTTAGGATTGAAGTATTTGATTTCACCAAAACACTAATTTTTTCGTTTTCGAATATGAAAACAAAAGAAGTAATGCTTGGAGATTTAAATCGTTTACTGGTTGAAATGGAGTTTATGCCTATGAAAAACCCTAATCCATGGAGCATTATGCTCAATTTGCATTCAGGAAGGTCTGATGTTTACAACAAAGCAAAAGATGAAAATCAGGATTGGGATTATAGCTCAGAACCGGGTTTTATGGCTTCCCTGGAAATGGATTATTTTATTACGCAAAATATTGGCCTTGGGGCCGGTGTAGGGATTAACCACTACATTAGTTCTAATTTTCTGAATAATTTTACAAATTATGGCGAAAATACAATTGAACGAGTTGATCAAGACGGTGATTCATATTATTTATACAATTTGTCGGGCTCTGTGAATGAGAGAATAAATGTAAAGACAATTTCCTTTCCTGTTAAGCTGAAATTTCGATTTCGTCAGGGAAAAAAATGGAGTTATTTTGCTGATATAGGTATAAAGA
>JARGGF010000656.1 GCA_029210905.1 Bacteroidales bacterium
ATTGGTGTTGGTGCTGCCTATCTTTTTAGCGTTTTTGCACTTCTCTTACCGTCTGTTTTTCCTGCCCAGTTTAAAGATGCAAACGGAAACGTTCACCTTTATTTTGAGGCAGCCGCAGTCATTTTAACACTGGTATTGTTGGGACAGGTACTCGAACTGCGTGCCCACAGCAAAACAAATTCTGCCATAAAAGCCTTGCTTGGATTAGTTCCCCCGGTAGCGAGGGTTATCCGCGATGGTGAAGAAACAGAAATCCCGCTGGAGGAGGTAAATGTTGATGATATCTTAAAAGTGAAGCCCGGCGAAAAAATTCCTGTTGACGGCAGTATTCATAAAGGCGTAGCGGTGATTGACGAAAGTATGATTACCGGTGAACCTATTCCGGTTGAAAAATCAGAAAGCGATAAAGTTACGGGTGGAACCATCAATGGTAAAACAGCCTTTGAAATGAAAGCCGAAAAAGTAGGAAGCGATACCTTACTTGCACAAATTATTGAAATGGTGAACACGGCCAGCCGTTCACGCGCACCTATTCAGAAACTGGCAGACACCGTTGCAAAATACTTTGTGCAAATCGTTATCTCTATCGCTATTGTCACCTTTACCGTTTGGGCAGTCTGGGGCCCTGAACCCGCTTATGTTTATGCATTTGTAAATGCTATTGCCGTACTTATTATAGCGTGTCCATGTGCACTGGGCCTTGCAACTCCCATGTCGATTATGGTTGGATCGGGGCGGATGGCACAGTCGGGAGTACTGGTTAAAGATGCCCGTGCTATTGAGGAAATGAATAAAGTGGATATTTTGATAATAGACAAAACCGGAACCATAACCGAAGGGAAACCCAGTCTTAAAAATTATCAATCCTTTGGTTCAATGCCCGATGATGAGATTTTAAAACTGGCTGCCTCAATCGATGCCAATAGTGAGCATCCGCTTGCCGATGCCATAGTTGCCGGTGCAAAAGATAAAAACATGGAACTGATAAAAATGGACAAATTTGAATCGGTTACAGGTAAAGGTGTCAAGGCAATTTATAACGGGAAAAAGATTGCTTTAGGAAACGAGAAGTTGGTTGATGATTTTCAGGCAAGTCTTGATGAGGGCAAAAAAAATATTATTAAAGAATGGCAGTTGAAAGCCCAAACAGTTATGTATCTGATCATTGACAACAATGTAGAAGGTATTGTAACAGTTTCTGATAAAATTAAGGAAAGTTCGGCAAAAGCCGTTCTAGAGTTGCAAAAAATGGGGATGAAAGTACATATGCTTACCGGCGACAATAAATTTACTGCAAAAGCAGTAGCCGATGAGCTTAAACTTGATGAGTACCAGGCCGACTGCATGCCCAACGACAAATACAGAAAGGTAAAAGAATTACAGGAACAAGGCCACATAGTTGCCATGGCGGGCGATGGGATAAACGATGCCCCGGCGCTTGAACAAGCCAACGTAGGCATAGCCATGGGCACAGGAACCGACATTGCTATGCAGAGCGCTGAAATTACCCTGGTAAAAGGAGATTTGAACGGTATTGTCAAGGCAAGGGAATTGAGCCATAAGGTGATGCGCAACATCAAACAGAATTTGTTCTTTGCTTTTGTTTACAATGCATTGGGTGTTCCTGTTGCAGCAGGAATCCTGTTTCCGTTTTTCGGAATTTTGCTCAGCCCGATGATAGCTGCCGTCGCTATGAGTTTTAGTTCGGTTTCGGTTATTTCCAATGCTTTAAGATTAAGAAAAGTATAGTTAAGTTTAATCTAATAATTATGAAACATATAGTGAAATTTTCAGGTATTGTTGTAGCCTTATTCATTTCACAAATTGCGTTTGCCCAAGCAGGCACAAACGGAGATGACAGAAGTGAAAAGGGAAGGCCTGTTAAGGAATATAACCTTACCATTGAGCAAAATAAAATAACACTGGGTGGTGTTTCAGCAAAAGCTATGATTATAAATGGAAGCATTCCTGGTCCTTTGCTTGAGTTTAATGAAGGAGACCTTGCTGTAATTAACGTGACCAATAAAATGGATGTTGAAACCTCGGTGCATTGGCACGGGCTAATTCTTCCTAACTTTTTTGATGGTGTTCCATATCTGACTACACCTCCAATTAAACCCAGGGCTACGTTTCAATACAGAATACCGATCAATCAATCGGGCACCTATTGGTACCATTCCCATACCATGTTACAGGAACAAAAAGGGGTGTATGGTTCTATTGTGATTCGGCCCAAAGAGAAAACCATAGAATATGACAAAGATTTGGTAGTGGTTTTATCAGACTGGACCAACGAAAAACCAATGAATGTGCTGCGAAATCTCAAGAGAGGTAATGAATGGTATCAGGTTAAAAAAGGAACTACAGTTCCATTAAGCAGTGCTATTGCCCGGGGAGGATTTGCTGCACAGCTTGAGATGTGGCGCGACCGGATGGAAGGGGCTGATATTGCAGATATCTATTACCCGGCTTTTTTGAGTAATGGAAAAAAACAGGCAGAATATCCGGATTTTAAGCCGGGTGAAAAAGTCAGGCTGCGATTTATAAATGCTTCTGCATCTTCCTATTACTGGGTGAATTTTGGCGCAGGCAATCCAATGGTGGTGGCTGCCGATGGAGTTGATGTCAAACCCGTGCACAAAAACAGGTTTCTCTTTGCCATTGCCGAAACCTACGATATCATTGTCACCATTCCTCAAGGCAAACTCGAAATTATTGCCACAGCACAAGATGGCTCAGGCCATACAACTATTCATCTGGGTAGCGGAAAATTGTTTCCCGCAGAGGTAATCGCCAAACCCGATAAGGTGGAAATGATGAAACAGTTTGCAGACATGGACATGAAAATGGGCGCCCCTGCTTTAATAGGCAACAAAAAGAAGAAAACACCCGAATTTCTGATGAAAAAATATGGCATGGAAATGAATATGGATAATAAAAAAGATGGAGACATGCAGATGAATGATAAGATGGATATGGGACACATGAACCATAACACCATGCCGGAGAAAGACACTACCGGAGATTTTAATCACAATGAACGCATGATGTATTTTAATTACAATTTCCTTGAAGCAAAAGAAAAAACAACTTTTAATCCGGATATACCGGTAAACGAACTGCTTTTAAACCTTACCGGCAACATGAACCGATACGTGTGGAGTTTAAACGGCATCCCACTTTCAGAAGCCGACAAAATAAAAATTAAAGGCAGAGAAGTTACCAGGATTACATTGAATAACCTCACCATGATGCATCACCCGATGCACCTTCACGGTCATTATTTCAGGGTTATCAACGAAAATGAGGCACGTTCGCCTTTAAAGCACACCGTAAATGTACCACCAATGCAAAAAGTAACCATTGAGTTTTACAATGAAGAATATGGCGATTGGTTTTTTCATTGTCACATACTTTACCACATGATGGGTGGCATGGCCCGGGTGATTAGTTACGATACACCAAGGGATGAACGCATGAAAGATTATCCCGTTCAAAAGCTTATTGATGAAACAAACCACTTTTTTTCATGGGGTTTGGCTCAATTAAGTTCAAATTTCTCTGAAATAAGACTTACGTCAAGCAATATCCGCAATGAATTTAATTTGAGTTTGGAAAGCGATTATAATCAAAATTCAGAAGTAGAATTTAGCTACAACCGATATTTGAATGATTGGGTACGAATTTATGCAGGGGTAAATACTGAAAATGAAATTCCAGGCACTTACGATAAATTTAATACTGTTGGCTTAGTAGGTGTTAAGTATTTCACACCCTACATGTTCAATG
>JARGGF010000657.1 GCA_029210905.1 Bacteroidales bacterium
GCTTTATCCTTAACTTTTTTTATTAATTCTTTTCTTTCTTTATTTAATTCTTTCCTTGATTTAATTTGTGCGCTACCTTCAGTTGGTAACAAAGTAAGAAGTAAGAATAATGCAGAAAAAATAACTAGTGCTTTTTTCATGTTTTCCAAATTTTAATTAATACTTATTTTATTGTTTTTATTTATTCAAATGAATTTACAATATAAACGCAATTTTGTCAATTTGTATATAAATTATACAATTTCTTTGAGTAATCTTTCACTAACGTTGGTAAGTCCATCAATTTCAAGGATAAAATCATTTATGAATTTTATAAATAGATTAACATTGTTAGTTTAAGACTACAATTTACCAATCAGTTTGTATGTTTTGACCGTAAAATCTATATCTTTTAGTTTCACCTGTTTCTTTTGCTTTATAAAAAATAGTTCCATCCATTGCAGGCTTATTTTTCGAGCTCGATTTTCTTAAATCAATAGGTTCACTAACCTCGAGTACTAAGTTTTGAACGCCTTTTCCTGCAAACTCTTTACCTATATTTGAAACAGTAACGGGTGATAATCCGGGCCAGTCAAAAATAACTTTATCTACAATAAAAGCGGCATCATATTTAGATATAAGTGTAATTTCACAATTATAGCTATTTATGTTATCATCATCTTTATCAGTGGCTTTCATAATAATATCGCCTCGTATAAAAATCTTAACCAGGTTTGAGGTAACGTCAAAATAAAAAGTTTTATCTACTTTGTTATTTCCAAAACGGTAACTCACACTAATGGAGTTTTTTTCATCCTCCATACAATCCTCATAGCCATACTTAATAACCTGAACGTGACCTTCACTATCTTTTGAGGTAATGGTAACACATTCAGAGTTTTTATATTTTGGCTTTTGTGAAGTTGCATAGAATTTTTCGCCAATTTTTAATCCATATTTTAATGTACCTAAATCATTTTCAATAGGTACTATTTCAACAGATTTAAGCATATCTTTTAATTGGGTAATTCCCAATTGCGCTTTCTCTTTTCTGTTATCAATAAAATAATCTTCCAGAGTCTCCAGCTGCTTAATTTTTGTGGAAATTTCTTCAATTGAACTAATTTCATCGATATGATCAACTATTGCATTAAGCTGGTCAGTCATTTCCTGCTCTTTTTTATTAAATTCATCAAGCAGTTTTTGCAGTTGAGCTTGCGAAAATGGATATTTTACATGATAGGCAACAGTGATTTGCTTTGTCTTTTTATCCTGTATTTTCTCCCAATAAAATTCATCTACCTTATTTAATGCCAAGCCTTTAAGAGAAGGAATATCAGCTGTTTCAACAGAAGAAGTATTCTTGAACCTTTCTATGGTATTGATTACATTATTATTGTTTTCATTTTCAATGGTCATTTCACTCTTAGATTTTACATAAACGGCCACTGAATTCATTATTTCATCCCTAACTAAAGGAATTACCTGATTTTTTGCCTCATCAACTGTTGCCCCTCTTCCGGTAACAATGATATAATCCTTAATGGTACTATGTACCCACTCAGGTTTTTTCTTTTGGCTTTTATCAATCACTTTTTCCTGAGCTTGTATGCTCATTGGTAAAAAGAGGAGAGCCAGGGTGAAAAAAACGGCTTTTTTAATTATTATAAGTTTCTTCATAAATTATTTTTTAAACATTTGAATATCAAAGTGATGTGCCTTGAAATATTCAAGGCACTTTCAATGAATTAATCATTTCCGCTCATGAAATTTAAATCATATTCTGTAGTTTGCTGGCTGGTTTGCTGCGCACCAACTTCTTTATATGCTTTAACTTTTTCTTCGCGAGTGGCTGGAGCTGCAGCCTGCATTTTAACTTCACCTTCGATACCACGTGATTGAGGATCCATATTGTTTATTTTTTTAGCCAAATCAACAGCTTTATCAAAACAATCGGTTCCCGGTTCGATTTTTTCAAGATAGTTTTTTGCACTTTCCATATTGCCATCATTAAATGCGGTTTGGGCAGCACTTAAATCTTCCTCGCAATTTTCACCCATCATTTTCTTGTAAATTGGTTCAATGGCATCCAAAGCTTTAAAATGGCATTCCTGACATACTTCAGGTATTGTAATCAGCATTGTAATAGCTTCTTCGTATTTTTCCACTTTTACCAGGGTGTTTGCCTGTTTTATGATAAAATCGCACTGTGTATTGTAATATTCAATAATCTTTTCCTTGCCATTTTTAACAAAACTTCGAATAGAAGAACTTTTTGGATTAATGTTCTTGATTGCTGAAATGTAAGCTTTGGTCTCATTTTGACCTACACCCTTTAATTCAACAGATACATTGCTTAAAGTTTTTTTATTAACATAATCAACAATGTAGAAATTTGCCTCAAGATTATATGCAATCATTGGTGGTGCTGATGGTGTAACATCTTTTGTAACCACGCTCACAGTGGATGTGATAATAAACTGAGGATTTACTGAAGTTCCGCCAAGACCATTTTTTGTAGCAATCTGTCTTAACTTGGAGAGCAACATATTTTGAGCACTTTCCGGCATATCTCCCAGATCTTTTGCGAGGACAGGTGTAAGTGAAACCCTGCCAATATCGTCAATCGTCCCCAAATCATTTTGTGCAATTCCTACATTGGAAAAAAACAGGATTATTAAAAAGATTATACTTAATTTTTTCATTTGTTTAAATTTTAGTTGAATACTTAAAATTTAATCATATTCTCTATTTGAGCTATGACAACATTTTTGATTCCTCATTAATGAGGCATTTGGTCTATTAGAATAATAAAGAACTTGATTTTTATTTTTTTTAAAGAAATAGCTCTTTTTAAATATAATATTTGAGCTATTTCTTATAGGTGTTTAATTATTTATTTTTCTCCAAGAATTAGCCATGCTTCGCCTAAGCCACGCATGTATAATTTTGCGGTGATATTAAATGGTTCATCTTTTAGGAAATTCCTTAAATCATTAACAAACCTTCTGGCATCCATAGCTTGTTGTTTTCCTTTTCTTTCGTAATACATTGGAATTCTTACCTGCTCAATTTTCATAAAAGATGCAGATCCATCTGATATGTTAAATTTGCCATTAAAACAATTGTCCTGAAGCCAGTTTTCAATATGAATTTGCAATTCATCGTCTTCACCATCATAATCATATTCTTCTTCTAAATCTACATCAGCATTGTCCCAAACTTTAATATTGATTTTAATTTCACGACCATTGGCAGCCAAATCGGTAAAATGTGTCATTAATTGTGTATTAAAATTATCAAGATGTGCTAAAACTGCTTCTTCTAATAATAATGGTAATTCTGCTGTAAATGAAGGACTTCCTGTACCCTGCGAACCTGCAATTTGTTTGCCGGTATATGCATCCAAACCTTGTAAATTAAAGGTAATTGATTTTTTTGGTCCAACAGCATTTATACTCCAGGTTAACTGCATAATTATATCAGCTTTTGCAGTTCTCTTTAGTATGTCAATAGGTGATTCAGCAACAGCTGATCCAGATTCCTTACTACTTAACATATTCATTTCGGCAGATTCCTGAGAAATATTCTTCATTTCGGTTTCAAGGTTTTTAGCAGGGAAACCTCTGTCGGCCATCAGGGTATTTAATTTACCAATAACTAAAAGTAAATCCGAACTGTTTTGAACAGCTGCTTTATAGTCAGGCAAAGTTTCTTTGGTTCCCTGATTGTCAAAAGTCATTTTATAACCATTCTGAATGCACCAATTATCAGAAGGTACTACCATAATAGTAGGTTTTTT
>JARGGF010000658.1 GCA_029210905.1 Bacteroidales bacterium
CAAATCGCTGTAATACAACTGTGGAAATGCAGCTGATACAGTCTGTTCTACACAGCCGTATGGATATTGAACGAGAAAATCAAGATCTTTGGCAAATTGCACCAAAGGAGAATTACTGACAAGCAACTTATTGTCAACACTTTGAGACATAAATCGGCTCATATCCATACTAATAACCTGATCCGAACCAGCCTGAACAATTCCTGAACCATCAATTTTCTGGAGTGGTGATGCAGGACGGACACTTATATCTGTTTCATTGCTATATTTTTTGCCACCCGCGTTTACAAGCACATTTATTTTTGATTCACCAAGTTCCGGTTCAACAGCCAATTTAAAATATAATTGTTTTTCACTGTTTGCAGCAATGCTCATTTGTTCGGTATTTTTACCTATCATTTTTACAGGTCCGTCTGTCTCTATTGACAAGTCACAAGTCATTAAATTACTGGTAGTATTACTCAAATTAACACTCATTTCCACGGTATCCTTTGGACTTAAAAAACGTGGCAAAGCAGTACTAATCACCACAGGGTCAGCAACCTTCATATTAGTACTGCCCATTCCGAAGGCTTTGCCATTATAGGCCACGGCCATTATTCGCAAATCGCCGGAGAACTGAGGTATATCTATTTCAAACTCAAGCTTGCCACTTGCATCAGTTGTTTTTATCCCGCTCCAGAACGAAACCAGTTTAAAACGTTTATTTGTCATTGGATTTACCCTTTTTGCGAGTTCTTCGCTTCCTCCCCCTCCTTCTTTTCCTGTTTTAATTGCAATTTCAGGGAATAAATACGGATAAATATTATAAGAATTCACTGCCAATGCTCTTTTTCTGTAGAAAAATTCATATGGATCGGGATTTTTATATCCTGTAACCTGCAAAATTCCTTCGTCAACTACAGCAATAGTAACAGCTGTATTGGGCTTTGATTTAAGTGTAATTTTTTGTTTGGTTTTAGAATATGATTTGTCAACAGCTGAAAGAGTTACAGGTATTTTATTGGATGAATTTTCAACAATAACAGGTACATAACCATGTGCCACCGTTAAAGGAATGTCAGATTCGCCATGAGGTTTAATCAAAGTAGCTGAAATATAAATATTTGGTACAAAATCGTCCTTAATATCCAAATCAAATGACACAGCTCTTTTATCCGTATTCAGGTAAAAATGTTCTGTTACATTTTTTCTTTCAACAGTTACTAAAACCTTTCCGGCAAAAGGAGTATTCAATATTACCTTTGCTTTATCACCAACCTCATATTTCTTTTTATCAAGTTCTATATCAATATTTCCTTCGTTGTTTACCTGGAAGGAACTATTTGATGTGGCCCCATATCCATAGGAATAGAAGCTTTGCTGTACATATGTTTTTCCATTTGGATTAGATATTCGGATATCATATCGTCCTGAAGTTTTTGGCGTAAAATTAAAAACAGTTTTATCTCCATTCAGGTCAATTGTTTTATCTTCGAGAACAACTTCCTCATGCTCAGACTTATATCTAAAATAACTGCCCGATTTTGCCAGAACAGTCCGGTATTCGTGCTTAATAACTTTTACCTGTGCCTTTATGTTGTTTAGTGCATTTCCATCCTTATCAACAGCTATAAGGGGTATACGCATTAATCTTTCGGTTTTGTTATAATAATCATCTAGTTTGATACCATAAAATTTATCTTGAGTATAAATGGTTGCAGAAGTAAAACGATTTACGGGTCTTCCAGTCTCATCAAATACTGTAATGTAATAATCGGCCTTCAAAACACCCATATCAGCATAAGACATGGGGTATTTATAATCCTCTGATGCCATGCCCTGTTCATTAGTTTTGCCGCTACGTACATTTGATTCAAAATAGGTTTTTCCACCAGTGAGGCCAAAATAATAAGATCGATACTTAGTGGCATAAAAATAACTGGCTTTGAGGTTTTCCTGTACTTCATAATTCCTGTTTGCAGCAGGTGGGCCAAACAAATTATTGGCCTGAATAGCTACCTTAAGAGGTTGTCCCAAAAACAGTTCTTTTTTATCAGCTTTCACATCCACCTTGATTCTATCTGGCACAAACTCTTCCACCTTAATATATTTCGAATTCAGAAAAACATCCGTTGATGTATAAATTTCAGCGGTATATCCTCCGGTTGGAGCTGAATTGGGAATAATCACATCAGTTTCG
This sequence comes from Bacteroidales bacterium, assembly GCA_029210905.1. Lineage (GTDB taxonomy): Bacteria > Bacteroidota > Bacteroidia > Bacteroidales > NBLH01 > NBLH01. The sequence continues at coordinate 2,183 of JARGGF010000658.1, forward strand.
AAAGAACCAAATTGGTTCAAAGTTTTTTTAACAGTTTTAAAAACCTTTCCATTTGGGGCCACTATTTTCATTTTGACAGGTATCTGCCCAGGCACTTTCCACTCATCATCTCTGATAATCACAGAGATATGCATAGTTTCACCAGGTCTGTATATGTCCCTGTCACCATAAATAAATGCATCGTAACCAGCAAGGTTTTCTGTTTTACCATCAATATCAAAACGTGAGGTACCGATTTTTGTACGACTAAAGGGCAAAATATTAAAATCGCTTCCAAGGCTTGCAGTTACCAATGAAGGAGTAAAACCATCAGCAGGCATCTCTTTCAGGTTAAAGACAGCAAAACCATCCTTATTTGTTAAAATAGTTCCCAATGACTGGTTATTTCTTCCGGTCACTTCTAACTTAACATTAGATAGCGGTTTTGCTGTTTCAATTGAATTAGCAAAAATGAAAATATTATCATGCCCGGTTTTAGCAATTAATCCAATATCTGAAATTGAAATTATTTTCCTTGCTTTTAACCAATATTCATCTTTCGATTGAATTTCAAGCACATATACACCATTCCTATCTCCTATTTTATCCTGAAAATCAAGATTTAATAAACGGCCATTATTTGAGGAAGCAAGCGAGGAAGAGGAAATTTCCTTTTCATAAACCACATCTCCCAGATCGCCAACTTCATTTGGTCCATAATCGTAGTAATAATCATCGTAATAATCACCCTCATAAGAGTCGTTGTAGTAAGATCGGCTGCTTAAATAATTCAATAAGTTATTTTTGTATACTTTTTTTATGATTACCTTAACAGATGGAACGCTGACTATCCTAACTTCAATATTCTTAAGGCCTTTGCCACTAAGATATTCAGCTTTTCTATCCATTATTTTTATTTCTGGATCCAACTTACCAAACGAAACTTCCTCAGTATATTCGTACTTAAGCTTTCCACCCAAAGTTCCAGCTAGTCCTTCTTTAACATTAATAGTATAGGTTTTGGAAATTTCAAATTTCTCACCTTTCAGATATATTTTCCTGCCTTCAACACTTACAGTGAATCCAACAACCGGAAGTACTTCAATAAATCTTTTTACATCAGTTTCTACTACATCCTGATTGGCAGTGATGGTAATTGTTCCTGTAAAGCCATCGTGATCAGCTTCAATTTTTTCAATCTGAAAATCTTCAGGATCTATTATTTTCGCAGATTGAATCAAATCAGCATTGCTTAAGGACATATTTAAAATTTTTAGTCCTTTGGAGATTTTAACCTCAGTGGTTGCTGATGCTTCATTCACATCAAAATCCTCAACTATTACTGAAAGCTTGTCTGATATTTCATGGCTTAGTAACTCAAAATCAACGGGTTTATTGTTAATCGAAATTTTTAATTTCTCTTTTAAATCTGCTGGTTTTATGCGATAATTAAACTCAAAATCGTAGCGAATTACCGTTTTATTTGCCTTTAATGCTTCTTTGGCAAAGTAAGCTTTGAAATTTGAGATTTCGAAAAATGGCGTATGAAACTCAACCGGAACATCATTATCAACAATTAGACCCGGCACAGATTCATTAAAACTTGCTTTATATTGCG
>JARGGF010000659.1 GCA_029210905.1 Bacteroidales bacterium
ATATAAACTATATGCTGCAAACATGTTTAATCAGAATATCATCTTTGTAGAAATAAAGCATGATTATACTACAAGTGTACTAAAAAAGCACTTGGAGCAGTTGAGTGAGAAATTAAAAACAAAAACGGTTGCTGTAATCAGTCATATAGAAGCATATAAAAGACAAAGGTTAATTGAGAAAAAAATATCTTTTATAATTCCTGGTAAGCAAATGTATATGCCACATATGCTCATTGATTTAAAAGAATTTAAGCTTAGCAGAAATGAAAAACCCAAATCAATGACACCTGCTACGCAACTTTTGTTACTGTATCATCTTCAAATTGAATCAATAGAAGGTATCAACTTAAAGAATATTGCAGAAAGAATAAAGTATGATTCTGCAACCATAACACGTTCTGCACATTATTTACAAACAATGGAACTGTGCGAGTTCGACCATAATAGTGCAAAAGAAAAGTTTTTAAACTTTAAGTTTAATAAAGAAAAACTGTGGGAGAAAGTAAAGCCGTTAATGAGCACCCCTATTAAAAAATTGCACTATTTTAATGGAAAAATAAACAGCAAAATGCTACACCTTACAAATAACAATGCTTTAGCTCATTACACTGATTTAAACGATAATGATATAGCGTATTATGCCATTAAAATTGGAAACTTAAAGTTACTGGAAAATCCGAATATCAGAAAAACGGCAGTAAACGAAGGGAATATTTGCGTTGAAGAATGGAAATACAATCCTTCTGTTTTATCAAATGGGCAATTTGTAGACCCCTTATCACTGTATTTGTGTTTTAAGGATGTCGTTGATGAACGTGTTGAAATGGCTTTAGAACAATTAATAAAAAAAGTTAAATGGTAAGAGGACTGGATATATTTGAAAATCACTTTAAAGATTTTCCTTACAATTATATTATAATAGGAGGAACAGCTTGCGATATTCTCATTGGCCAAGAGGGATTAAATCCAAGAGCAACAAAAGACATTGATATTATTCTTATTGTTGAAGCAATTGAACCATCTTTTGTTCAAAAATTCTGGGATTTTGTAAAAGAAGGTAATTATGAAAGAAAAGAAAAAGATGAAGGCGGCAGAAAGTATTATCGGTTTATAAATCCTGAAAACACTTTGTTTCCATTTCAGCTAGAGCTATTTTCAAGAAATCCTGATTTAATTGATTTGGATGTTAATACGCATCTAACACCAATTCCTGTTGATGATGATTTGTCAAGTTTGTCGGCAATTTTATTAGATGAAGATTATTACCATTTTCTAAAAACACACAGCTCGATTGTTGATAATGTAAATATTGCAAATATTGAATCTTTAATTTGCATGAAGGCAAGAGCTTTTTTAGATATGATGGAGCGAAAAGCAAAAGGTGAAAAAGTAAATGAAAGGCATATAAAAAAGCACAAAAGCGATGTGTTTAGGCTAGCTGTATTACTTGCAGAAAGGGATGTATTTGATTTGCCTATTAAAATAAAAAAGGACTTACAGGCTTTTATTGATTTGGTCACTAAAAATATACCTGATAAATTAATTTTTAAAAGTATGGGATTAAGTGGAATCAAACCAATTGATGTATACAAGCAATTGAAATTAAGCTTTAAATTGAATTAGAATTATATGACCACCCAACCCGAACAAATCCTCGAAAACAACCTAATTGCCCAGCTCGAAAAACTTGGTTATAAAAAGGTGCAGATAAATGATGAAAGTGATTTATTGCTAAACCTAAAATCACAGCTCGAAAAGCACAATTCTTTAAAGACAGACGTCCGTCTGTCTCTTTCTGATAACGAATTTAAGCAAATCCTTAACTTCATTAACAAAGGGAATATTTTTCAGCGGGCTAAAATATTGCGTGATCGGGTGCCATATACCAACGATAAAGGCGAAACCAAAACCATTGAGCTAATCAATCAAATCCATTGGTGCCAAAATCAATACCAGGTCGCCAATCAGGTTACCATGGAAGGCAGCTACAAAAACCGCTACGATGTTACCATTCTGGTAAATGGCTTGCCTTTGGTACAAATAGAATTAAAACGCCGTGGGCTGGAACTAAAAGAAGCTTTTAACCAGACCAATCGTTACGAGCGGCATTCCTACTGGGCAGGTCATGGATTGTTTCAGTTTATCCAGGTGTTTGTGATTAGTAATGGGGTAAATACAAAGTATTATGCAAACAGCCCTATCAAGGCTCGTTCCTTTAAACAAACCTTCTACTGGTCTGATGTTAACAACAAACTGATTACCCAGCTTTCAGAATTTGCTGATATTTTCATGGAGCCCTGCCACCTCTCCAAAATGATTACCAAGTATGTGGTGCTCAACGAATCGCAAAAAATATTAATGGTACTTCGTCCGTATCAATATTATGCCACTGAGGCAATTATTGAACGGGTGCAATCACAAGGCCTTGATGCTCAGCCAAAACCTGGCTACATTTGGCATACCACTGGTTCGGGCAAAACCCTTACTTCTTTTAAAACAGCGCAAATATTAACCAATTACCCCAAAGTACATAAAGTAGTTTTTGTGGTGGATAGAAAAGATCTTGATTACCAAACCACCAAAGAATTTAACAGTTTTAGCAAGGGCAGTATTGATGGCACCAATAATACAAACACCCTGGTGAATCAGCTGTCTGGCGATAATAAATTGATAGTCACCACCATACAAAAACTCAATACTGCCATTAGCAAACAGCGCTACCTGGGCAGCATGGAAAAAATGCAGGACAAACGCATTGTATTTATTTTCGATGAGTGCCATCGTTCTCAATTTGGAAAAACCCACGATACCATTAAAAAATTCTTTAGCAAAAGCCAGCTATTCGGCTTTACCGGAACACCCATTTTTGAAGAAAACGCGGGTAAAAATGAATTTGGCAAACGTACCACCACCATGCTATTTGGCGATTGCCTGCATAAATATGTGATTACCGATGCCATAAGGGATGAAAACGTGCTGAAATTCTCCATCGAATACATCAGCACCTTTAAAAAGAAAGAGCACATCCTGGATATTGAAGTGGAAGCCATTGATGAAGCAGAGGTGATGAGAGATCCCAGGCGCTTAAACAACATAGTTGATTATATTATTGAAAACCATAACAGAAAAACACACAATAGAAAATTCACGGCTATTTTCTGCACCCCAAGCGTAGAAACACTGATTGAATATTACAAACTATTTCAGCAAAAGAAAGAAGAGGCGCAACATGATTTAAAAATGGCCACTATTTTTTCATACCAGGCCAACGAAGATGATAAAGATGCCATTGGTTTTATAGAGGATGAAGAATTTTTGATGGCAGCGGAACCTGAAACAGAATACGGCTGTGCGTCTCTACACAGCCGCGATTCACTGGAAGAATTTATAGGCCATTACAACAAACAATTCAGTACCAATTACACCACCAAAGATAGCCAGTCATTTTATAATTATTACAATGACGTTGCCAAGCGGGTAAAACATCAACAAATTGATATCTTACTGGTAGTCAATATGTTTTTAACAGGTTTTGATTCAAAACATCTCAATACCTTGTATGTAGATAAAAACCTGAAATACCATGGATTGATTCAGGCTTATTCCAGAACCAACCGGATACTGGATGAATTAAAATCGCAGGGGAATATTGTTTGTTTTCGAAACCTGAAAGAAGCTACCGATGATGCCATTGCACTATTTTCAAACATTGATGCAAAGGATCAAATCATCATGGAACCTTATGAAGATTACATAGCAAAATTCAACG
>JARGGF010000065.1 GCA_029210905.1 Bacteroidales bacterium
CGGTATTTTTTCCCACAAGCCAATAAAAAAGCAATCATTATTGACGAACGTTTTAATGGAGGTGGTTTACTGGCTGATTATTATATAGATATCCTGCTTAGACCCTATCAGGCACATTGGAATTTCAGATATGGAAAAGATCTTAAATCACCCAGTGCATCCATTCAGGGACCAAAAGTAATGATAATTGATGAAACAGCTGGCTCTGGTGGGGATATGCTGCCCTACATGTTTCGAAAATTTAAAGTGGGTACCCTTGTTGGTAAACGTACCTGGGGAGGACTTGTTGGTATTTTAGGCTTTCCTGAGTTTATTGATGGGGCTTCGGTAACCGCACCAAATGTAGCTATCTGGACAAAAGAGGGTTTTATAGTTGAAAACGTAGGGGTGGCACCTGACATTGAAGTAGAACAAACTCCTTCAGAAGTAATAAAAGGGCATGATCCGCAGCTTGAAAAAGCGATTGAAATTGCATTGAAAGAGCTGGAAAAAAATCCTCAGGTAGATCCGGAAAGACCAGCCTATCCGATAAAAGTTAAAAAATAATTATTCTGTTGAGGGTGTCTAAAAAACCATGGATCGTTATTTCGAGTGTTAACAAATAATCTATTGATTTTCAATGCAATGCGACATGTTCGCTAACGCTCGGGATGATGTATAAATTAGTCTTTTTAGACACCCTCTTTACTATCTTTTCTCATTTTTGTGATGCTCAAAAACGTTTTAGTGTTATTATTCAAACAATCCAATAATTTACAAATAATCGGGAAACATATATTTTTGTAGTTCTTTAAATATTTACCGACAATGGAAAATATAAAAGTAAGTGGTCGAATTGTTCTGCATCCCATTCAACTTATTGATGCATCAGAAATCTTTCAAACTATAAAAAATCAACGCGATTATCTTGGCAGGTGGTTGCCATTTGTAGCCACTACAGAAGAACAAAAAGATACAGAAGCCTTTATAAGTTCTGTTATTGAAACACCTGAAGATAAACGCGAACATACTTTTGTAATTAGATATAAAAACACATTTGCCGGTATCATTGGATTTAGGGGAACCGATAGGGCAAATAAAAAAACAGAACTCGGTTATTGGTTATCTGAACATTTTCAGGGAAAAGGGATTGTAATCCAATCTGTTAAAAAGCTTATTGCACTTTCATTTAATCAACTAAATATGAACAGGTTAGTGATTAGATGTGCCACTGAAAATTATAAAAGCAAAAAGATACCAATTTCACTAAATTTTAAATTTGAGGGCATTGAAAGGGCCGGTGAATTATTATCGAATGGCAAATTTACAGATCTTGAAGTATACAGCTTATTAAAAAGAGAAACTAAAATATAAAAATATTTATTCCTACATTTAGTCCATCACAAACTTAAAAACCAAATGTGGAAATAGGTCATACTAAATTAAAGAAGTTGCTGCAAAAAGCATACTCTGCTGAAAAAGCAGCTGCTTTTGCTTATCAGGGGCATGCCGCCTCGGTAAAAGATAAAGAGGTAAAAATGGCAATCAGGCAAATTGAAATTGATGAATGGGATCATCGTAAAGAAGTACTTAAAATCATGACCATTTATAATATTCCAATTTCGAAATTCAATGAGATAAAGTTTCATATTATTGGCAAAATAATTTCATTTAGCTGCTTCTTAATTGGTCGTTTTATGCCCTATTATTTTGCTGGCAGGCTCGAGAGTGGCAATGTTTGTGAATATTTTAAAATGAAATTTTATTTTAACTCTTTGAATATCAAGGCTCACGATGAAATTCTTTATCAAATGGGCATTAAAGAAAAGGAACATGAAGTTTATTTTTTAGAAAAAATTAAATCGGATAAACTGCTTCCTTTTTTTGAAAAAATCTTCCTGTGGGGCAATAAAAAAAGTTTCAATAATGTTGACTTAAACTCCCAATTACCTCAAGAAGCATCTGATCCTTATTGTAATTAAAAACACTATTACATTTCGTAAAAGCGGGAAATGAACACATTGCGAATTTTATAAAATTTGCAATTTTCGATATGTAGTATGATCGTTATGCTGTTTTTTTTGTATCTTTAGTTTCGTTCATAACTATCACTATACTCAATGGATCAAAATAACTGGCAGAAAAAAATACCCAAATTTTTATATAATATCCTTGAAATAGGGACTTCAGAGCAGCAGTTTGTTCTTGTAAAACAAAGAATTATTTATTTTAATGTAATTCTATTGGCCCTCCCTTTGGTTTATTTTCTTTTTGTGCTTATTGATATAAAAAGTTTTATTAAGCCGCTTGATACCTGGTATTTAGATCAGGTGGGCTTTTTTATATTTGTTTTCATTTGCCTGCTCTGTTTTTATTTAAATCATTTGAAATGGTCCAACATCAGCAAAATTTTATTTATAGTTTCCTGGCCGCTTATCCTGCATATTGCCCCCATTATTATTCAACATACTCCTTCCGATTATTATTTTGCTTTTCCTATAGGGCTAATATTTCACAGCGTGCTGATTCAAACCATATTTTCCAGAAAAAAATCGCCATTTTTGTTTTGGACTTTTCTTGTTGCCAACTTTATTTTAATGCTTAATTTTCTGAAAATTCTTCAATATTTTGATACTGATGGTGATACTGAGTTAAACTTCCTGGCCAATGATGAATATTTTGTAAAGGTAGTCATCCTCTACTGGCTGCTTTTTAACATCTTCATTTTCTTAATTTTAGTTAGTATCGATAAAAATTTGCTTAAAATTTCCAATTCAAAAAATATTATTGAGGATCAAAAAGACAATCTGGAGGACGCCCTTGATAAATTACAAAAATCCACCACACAGCTTATTCGAACTGAAAAATTATCTTCATTAGGGATTTTCACTGCCGGAATTTCGCATGAACTTAACAACCCTATCAATTATATCTCTTCTGGTACTTCCGCCTTATTTAATATTTTTAACAATATCGAGGCTGAATTTAAGGATAAAAATTCTTTGGGGAAAGAATATTTTAAGGATATCAAAGAAATTCGCAACGCCATAGAAATTGGAGTGCATAAAGCCAGTATGATTGTTTCCAGTTTAAGGAATTACGCTCACTCCGAAGAAGGTAATTTCATGAAGTACAATAGCATCAATTGTTTAAGAGATGCCATAATTTTATTAACCAGTGGGTATAAAGGAGGAACCATAATTCACCAGAATTTTCCGGAACAAATTGAATTATATTGTAAACCAGGTAAATTAAACCAGGCATTTTTTAACCTGATTCATAATGCAATAGAAGCTTCTGGCAATAAAAAAGATATCTATATTGAAGCCTCCTTAAACGGTAATGATGAAGCTGTTTTCGTAATAAAAGATGAAGGATGTGGGATAGATAAAACTATTTTGGGCAAAATATTCGATCCGTTTTTCACTACCAAAGAAGTAGGAAAAGGCACCGGCCTGGGTTTATATATTGTTCATGCTATTATTGAGGAACATCATGGCAAAATAGAGGTGTTGTCAGAACCTGGTAAAGGCACAAAATTTATTGTAAAAATTCCAATTAATCAGCATTTTGAAGCAAATTAAAAGCTTCTTCAATATTTTTGTTTAATTCTTCACGCTTGTATGGTTTCATCATGTATTTAAAAATTTTATGCTTTTCGGTAATCACTTCCGATTCTAGATAGGCACTCAATACCATACAAACCGACTCTGGCTGAAATTTTTTAACTTCATTGATTAGTTCCATGCCATTCATTTCAGGCATTTTGTAGTCTGTTATAATTACTTTAATATTCTCATTCTTAATCATAGAAATCCCATTTAAAGGATTTAGCGTAGTGTATACCTCATATTTATTCCTGAAATTCATTTTGAATAATTGAGTATTAAGCTCATCATCATCAATATAAATAATTTTCTTCATGTAATTTTTTTAACATTAATTGAAGCAACAGACAGATACTTTATTTGGTTTATTAAAATATCGAGTCCATTATTTGAATATTTTCATATATTGTGATTAGGTTGCTATGGTGCTTAGTAATAATTTGTAATTTTATTAAAAAAACGTTCATCGTAAATTTTTTTTTTATTAATTCGCTTGTTTTTTTGATTAGGTCAATTAGGTTCAAACCCTTAAATATGAAATACTTTCTTTCAATAATTTTAATTTCCTATACCTGCCTTTTTCTAAGCACCTGCAAGCATGAAAAAGCTAAGGTAAATACATCGGTAAATACCTTATCCATAATTTACACCAATGACGAACATGGCTGGATGGAACCTACCGAAAATTATGCTGGTGCTGCAGGAATTACAGGACGATGGAAAGCCCGGGATGCTTATGGCACTTCTGATGATTTTCTGGTGCTAAGTGGTGGCGATCTTTGGACCGGACCAGCCATTTCAACCTGGTTTGAAGGTGAATCAATGACTGAGGTGATGAATCAAATGGGTTATGATGCCGCTGCTATTGGAAACCATGAATTTGATTTTACTGTTGATGTATTAAATATTCGTCTTCAACAAATGAATTTCCCTTTTCTAGCTGCAAATATTTATGAAAAAGGAACTGAAACAGTACCTTCATTCGCAAAACCTTATATTATAAAAGAAGTTGCAGGTGTGAAAGTTGGCATCATTGGACTGGCCTCTCAAAGTACCCCACACACAAGTTTTCCGGCAAATGTTGCTGCATATGAGTTTACTGATTATGCTGATGCTATTGAAAAGTATGCACCACAGGTTCAAAATGAGGGAGCTGATTTTATAATTATTGTCGGGCATATTTGCATAGATGAAATGCAGTCGCTTATCCCTGTTGCTAAGAAATATAATATTCCCTTCATTGGCGGAGGGCATTGTCACCAGAGTGTTTTGTTGGAATCAGAGGGTGTGGTACTTGCCCAGACGAATGGAGAATTAAGAGAATACATAAAAATAAAGCTAAGTTATGATGAAATTAAAAATAATACTTCAATAGTTTCTAAAGAAAAAATTGCAAATACGGGGACTGAAGTTGATAATGATGTTGAAAATACTGTTACATTTTGGCAGACCAAAGTAAACGAAGCCTTAGCAGAAAATATAGGATACTGCTCCTCTCCTATTGAACAATCAGCTGTTGCAATGGGTAATTTGGTCTGCGATTCATGGTTTTATACTTTTCCTGATGCAGATATATCAATCACCAATTCTGGCGGAATTCGTCAGGATATTGAAGCAGGGAGTATTACTCTTGAAACAATTGTTGGACTGCTCCCATTTAATAATTCAATTATAAAACTCAAATTAAGTGGCACAGAATTACTGGATTGCATTGATGGGTTTTTATTGGGTGGAATGACAACTATTGGAGGAAATTTTCTTACCGATGGATCTCCGATTGAAGCCGATAAAGAATATACTGTGTTGACTACCGATTATCTTTATTCAATTTCGGAAAATAACTTTAGCAAGTACGATACAGCACCCGAAAACACCTCGGTTAACTATCGCCAGCCTTTAATTGACTGGATTAGATCGTTAAATACAGATAACCTAAATCCTTTAAACAATTATTTGGATAATGTGGCCAGAAGGTAATATGGTAGTTGTAAAATTGTGATAATCGATATTTATTAGATCTAATATTTTTTCTGTAGTATAAAATATTGTGGTTATAGAATTAACTCAATAATCCGCAGATAACGCAAATGTTCGCAGATAATTCTTCATTAAATCTGCATTAACTTGGCGAAGTGATCTCTACGAAATTAATCAGGATAATCTGTGGTTTTTTATGTAGTCGTGATTTTGGGGTATTTCTAGCTTTAATTCCAAACTATTAAAACTCACTACCCCTGAGAATTGCTATATTGCTATTTCTCTAATTATCTCATCCTCTGTTAACGTGCACTTGCCAACGTTTTAAGTGTTTCCTTTAAAATAGCATTTTCAATTTCGGCTATTTTAAGTTTCTCCTTTAAGCTGGCGATTTCATCTTCGTATTTACTATTGTCCAATTTCATTATAGGGTCCTGATATGGAAGTAATTCTGCTATTTCCCTGAAAAAATTGTATTTAAAGGATTCAGAAAGTTCTATCAGTCTTTGTACCTGTAATGTTGGTCTTTTAAGCATGCCCATAACAGTGGCATAAGGCAGGTTTAGTTCCCGGGCAACATCGGCACCATTATTTCCACGTTTTTGTACTTCGCGCAACACCAGTTGCATTACATGTATCTTTTGCATAGCTTATCAATAATAGTAAACAATTTAAACAAAAATAACAATTAATTTGATATTATCAATAATCTACTATTTATATTAGATATATAGTTTAACTTATTACTTAACTTAATTAAGTTTTTAATTAATCTATTTGCTATTTAGATCTTTAAATTTGATTATTTGTTTTATTAGTTTGACTTTTTAGTTAACTAGATTGCTATTTTATTTATTTGGTTAGATTTATTATTTATTTGGTTTGATTTATTATTAATTATATTTTCTATTTAAATTATATTATTTGATTATTTATTTAATTAAATTGCTATTTTAAATATACTATTCTATTATTTAATCATTTATATTGCTATATTATTAAGTTAGCTATGTATTTTAAATATAAATTATCAATTATTTGTTTAACACTTTGTTAGTTTCTGTTTTATGTCTTGGATTTCCATCTGTAAATTTTTTTCAGAAAAATTAACGTGAAAATATCATATATTAAAATATCTTTTATTTACAATTCTGCAAAATAATATCAGTTCTCTTTTTTTCTTATAATTACGTATATTTGTATTATTATGTAATTATACTTATATCAGGGATTATAAAACAAGGCAGGCTTATTCAATATAAAAAAAAATGTTATGACACAATTTACCATATCAATACCGGATAATAAAGCTGCAATTTTCCTTGAGTTCATGAAAAGTATATCTTTTATAGAACATATAGATATTGTTGAAAACATACCGGAAAAACACAAGGCTATTGTCCGTGAACGCATTGAGAAATACAAAAACAATCCCGAAGCTTATTTGGAATGGGACGAAATTGAAAAAGGGTTGAATTTGGGGCAATGAAGTATTAAATAGTTTATGCCCCTGAAGTAAAACTTGATGTGCAGGATGCCATTGACTGGTACAACAAACGACAAGCAGGGCTTGGGGCAAGGTTCCTCAAAGAATTGAAAAAATATTACGGCTTCATTAAAAAAAATCCCGAAGGGGCAGCAATAAAGTACGATATTACCAGGTGCTGCCCGTTAAACAAATTCCCTTATATGGTACATTACAGGTTCGACAAAGAAAACAGCACAATTTATGTCGATGCTGTGTTTAACACCAGCCGTGACCCTGAAATATGGAAAGACAGATAAGTCCGGCATTTCTGCCAGGCCTTTTATTCATTTATCACATATTTTTGCTACGCAATGTAAGCAGTTAAGAACTGCTGGTATTCCAAGTCCAAATTAAAAACTTGAACTATAGAAACAGCATCGCATACTTGGAACATCAGGGGTTTGGGGGTAAAAATCCTACCAAAATTTATTTAACCGCAGAAAAGCGCCAAGTTTTCGCAAAGGACCGCAGGGGAAAAATACTGTTATTTAACACTTTGTGGCGCTCTGAGTTATTCTTTGCGGCCCTCTGCGGTAAAAAAAACACAATTTGTAAGCCGTTAATAATGCGGATTTGGGGGTTACTCTCGCATAAGCAATTAACGAATTACTCCAAATAGTATAATAAAAGAGTCCGGCATAAATACCAGGCCCTTTAATTTTCAACCCTCTTCCATATTATTTTTATTGCTGCATTCGCAGTGTACGAGTTGAAACTAAGGCGAAGCCGATCTCATGACCAAAGGGAATAAACTCGCACCATCAGGGGTTATAATCCTGAACTACAGAAAAATAACCACATATTTTGAACATCTGGGGTAATTTCCTTTTTTCCGTCGGAAATTTACCCTTCTTTTCCAATTAATCATCCCTTCCCCGACGGTTTGTACCTACCCAATTTAACCGTGGCCTACGACCACGGCTATTGATTACGCCCCTTTGGGGCTTGGACTTCCAGGCTTATCTCATTCTTTGCAATTAAGCCTGACGGTTTCCATCGTTCAAGTTATTATAAATTGAACGTCAAATCATTGCAAGTCTTTGAATTGCTTCAGTTTTCTTAAATTTACACTATAATTGAATCTAGGTTGTAGCGCAACTTTAGCAGTTGTAATATACTTGCATCTTAAGTCTAAGTTAAAACTTGAACTATAGAAGCAGCATTGCAAACTTAAAACATCAGGAGTCAATCCTCTCGTACTATCATCCCGTCAATAATTCTAACATACTTGAATGACCAATTTCCAATTTCCAATTTCTAATACTACCCCGTATACTCCTCATCCTGAACTATTCTGGTCAGTACCCAGGAGAAATCACCGTTGCTGATTTTGGTGTCGCAGTATTCGCAAACGGCTGCCTGTCCCATTTTATCAGCAGGGGCGCCGCAATTCGGGCAGTTGTGCATGCTGAATTCTTCTTCTTTCTTTTCTACTCCTGTACGTCGGATAAAGGTCCAGTACTCACTGAATACCCTTGGGTTCTTCTTTGAGCCTCCAACAAGGTTTCCTGTGGTGGTTTCAGTATAATCAAGGCAGGATGCAAAAATGCGCACGGTGAACGATTCGTAATAAAGATCTACATCCACAGCAGCCATATCAATGCGTTGTATGTTAATGTTTTCAAGTTTATTACGTTTGCCTTCCTGTTTATAGGCAGCAATCCAGAAATTATAAGAATCATAGAGCCTGTCGGAGATCAAATGCCTTACGCGTTCCCATTTTAAATCGCTCCACGCTTTATAAATTTCAAGAAAATAGGCTGAGGCAATATTGTCAGTAAAACTGGCCCAATAGCTGTTCCAGTCGCCCAACTGATGATTGCTTACAAAGCGGCTGATGTAATTGTTTATTGAGGGTTGAACAATGGTTGGATAATCGGTTCCTACCTCTTGCTCATAATGTCCGAGCCCTTTGGTGCTAAATGTTTCCTGATGTAATATATTTATTTGATTTACAAACCATTGCATTTCACCGCTTACAATAAATGTGTCGCAGTAATCACATTGTCCTGCATCAGAGAAATTAGAAGCAGCACCACAATTGGGGCACTTTAAATCACGCATTTTTTCTGGTCCCTGAGAAAGCACACCTTTCTTACGGTTAAACAACCATCGCTCGGTCAATACATATCTTGTGTTCCGCCCACCCATTGATAAGGTGTAGTTGGCATCAATATCCACCGTAATGGCCATATACGCGCTACTCTCAAAAACAGCCACAATATTGATGTTGCCAATTACTATTTCTGAAATAGTCCGGCTATTGGGTGCAATTCTGGCCGCATTATCGTATATATGTTGGGAAAGAAAGGGTCTTAAGTTAGTAAATTCCTTCTTACTGAACAGGCTGTAATATTTGTAATATGCAGAAGTAACAAAATCAAGGAAAAGCATCTTTGAAAAATTGGGATCAGCTGCCTTAAGTTGTTCAATCTTAGATTGCAGTTCGTAAAACTCATTGCTTCTGTTTTGTCTTGTGGGTACAGAGGCGACGGAGACATTACTCTGGCTCTTCTTACGCTTACTTAAATAATAAAATACAATGATAATGATTATCAGAGGTATAGAAATCTCGGGAGGCAATGACAAAAGCAAATAAATAACCAAACCAGCAATACCATCACCTCCTCCTCCTCCATTACTTCCACCGGAATAAGAATGTCCTCCACCTGGTCTGGCAGCAGCAAGCTCAGGAATCAGGAAAAAAATTAAGAGGAGTATTGTGCTTAAAAGAATTGTTTTAATTATCAGCTTGTTATTTTTGGAATAGTTCATTTTCTTATTTTTTTTGTTGACTGCTATGTTTATATTATAAATCTACATCCATATTATCGGGTAATTCATTTATATCATTTTCAACCGGAGGAATAAATTCAGAAAAAATATTTTTGCATTTGGCTAATTGCTCTAAAAAAGCATTAGGTAAATCGCTATTTAAAAAAATCGTTTGAAAATTTGCATTTATTTTTTCCCAATCTTCTGCAGGAACAGCATTTTTGGCCCCCCTATCCGGTAAAATACAAACTTTTTTTTCCAAAATTGAACAATAAAAAAGTATACCAATCCTTTCACTGGTAAACCGGATGCCTCCTTTTTGAAAACTCGCCCTGGCATTAATTTCAACATTCCTTTCTTTTCTTTTCCTACTGACAAACTTTGATTCTATATTTGGGATGGCCTTAAAAAGAGTATATACCAGAGGAAAACTTAATACGGTAAAAGCATAGATCAGGTAGACATCAAAATGAATGGGCGAAAACATAAAAAATGTATAAATTATAAAGGCGAAAATAGCACCTGCCCAAACTGGGATATCTCTGTATCTTCCTGATTGTGGTTTAATTAACACAATTATCTCCACAATGGAATTGCTTTCAATATCTTTAATAGTATCATAAAGTCTGGTTCGAAAATTTTCATTAAATCTCTTCATTTGATCAAAATTGTTTGGTTAATTTTTTTGAACTTTAAATATACAATAATTCGATTAATTTTGCAGTAAAAATATTTTTACTTTAAAAAAAACAGATTTCACAACCTCTTATCAATGTTGCGGTATCATTGTACAAACGTCATTACATCATTTTTTGATATTTATTTCGGATAACTAATATTTTCATGAAAAAACTATTAATATTTTCTGCTCCATCAGGTTCTGGTAAAACCACCATTGTTAGAGAGGTATTAAAAAAAGTCCCAAACCTTGAGTTTTCCGTTTCAGCATGCAGCAGATTGCCCCGAAAGGGCGAAAAGCATGCCAAAGACTATTATTTTTATAGTGCAGAAGAATTTAGACAAAAAATTGACAATCAGGAATTTATAGAATGGGAAGAGGTATATGAAGATCATTTTTACGGTACGCTTAAAAGCGAAGTAACCCGTATTTGGGACAAAGGGAACCATGTGGTTTTTGATGTGGATGTGTTAGGTGGATTAAATATTAAAAAACAGTTTAAAGAAAAAGCCCTGGCAATTTTTATTATGGCCCCATCAATTGATGAATTAAGAATAAGACTTGAAAAAAGGGGAACTGAAACAGCGGAGCAAATTAAAAAACGTATAAGTAAAGCAGAATACGAACTTGGTTTTGCAAATGAATTTGATGCAGTTATTTTAAACCAATCATTAAAAGAAGCTGTAGATGAGACTATTACACTTATTCAGGATTTTTTAGAGCG
>JARGGF010000660.1 GCA_029210905.1 Bacteroidales bacterium
TCGGTGGAACACAACATTTTCTAAATCGGTCCGCCTGGCGGATAAGTAAAGCGCTTGTTCGCAGTGCTCCAACCGCTCAACTTAGGTTTAACTGAGAACCTTAAGTTTTAGATAATTAGAATGTCTTAAATAAATGATACTGTTGCACTACATTATGATGATCACACCTGAAAAGCTAACACCATAATATCATCAATTTGTTCATTTTTTCCCTGCCAGTTTTCTAATTCCATGTGTAGTAAATCTTTTTGTGTTTCCATGGGCAAGGTGTAAATATCCAGCAGCAATTTCTTTAAACGGCGGCGAGAGTACTTTTTATCCGATTCCCCTCCAAATTGATCGCTAAATCCATCGGTGAACATATAAATACGGTCTTCCGCAAGTAATTGAAAAGTTTTAAGTGTAAAAGCTTTTTGATTGGTTTCAGAATCCCAAATAAAATATTTATCTGGTTTAAGCTCAATTAACACGTCGTCTCTGAGAATAAAGGCAGAATTATTAGAACCAGCATAGTTCATAACTTTTGTACGATTATTAATTACACATAATGCTATATCTAAACTATCTTCAGTAGACTCTACATTGTCATGGTAATGAAGTAGATAGATAATCTTCTCACGTAGTTGCTCAAGTATTTTTGCTGGCTCCAACTCATCCATCTTTCCTGCCACTTCCTGAAGTGCACTGATACCCAAAAGGCTCATAAAGGCACCTGGTACACCGTGGCCTGTACTGTCTGCAACAGCGGCCAATGTTTGTTCATTTTTCTGTGTAACCCAATAAAAATCACCACTTACAATAGTTTGGGGCAGATTAATTACAAAATGTTGAGGGAAAAGTGAAGTAAGATAGCTTTCCAGGGGCAAAAGTGCTTTCTGCATTCGCCTGGCATACTGAAGACTCCAGGTAATCTCCTGATTTTTAAGTGCAATTTGTTCTTCTGCTTCTTTAATTTTTGTAATGTCGGCATCAATTGCTATAATTCTTGTAATTTCATCATTTTCGTTAAGAACAGGGGTTAAGGTAGTGTGTATCCAAATATCTTCTTTGTGTTTTGTTTCAGTTTTTGAGGCATAGGAAACAGGTTTTTTCGTATTTATGCACTTTCTTAAGTTCTCCGAAATCGCCTCACTCGAACTTGCCTCTAGAATATTTTTACCTCTGGTACGCTTAAATTCTTCAAATGTAAAGCCAGACAATCGATGAAAGGCCTCGTTGACCCATTCTATTTTACCATCGGGGCTTAAAATAAAAACTGTATTATCTGTTTCTTTTGCTACCAACGAAAGTATTTCATTTTCTTCGTTGATAAACTCAAGTAATTCGGTTTTCATTCTATCGGCTTCCATTTGTTCGCGCAATGCATCATTTTTCATTAAAATTTCTTGTCTTTGGATGGCAAGCATTTTTGCGCTTTTAAGTTTTTGCCGGTAATTCAATATTGCTATAAATGCCAGTAGAAGAAAAAAGAAAAATCCGATTAATAAAAAATTCCTTACCCTTTTCTGATAAGCGATTTCTGCCTTCTGCATCTGCTCTTTAAGCTCACTTCTTTTAGTTTGCTTGTCCAGTTTTTCATCAAACTCATTTTGAACTTCGAGGCGCGATAACAATATATAATTTTGCATGCTGTTAACACTATCCTTTAATTTATGATAGCTATCCTGCATTTTATACGCTTTTTCAAAGTTTTTTGTAATAACATATAACTTACTTAATTGATTTAATGCCTTACTTTTGATAATAAAGTTGTTAATTTTATCAGACAGATTGATTGCTTTTTTATAAAATTGTTCAGCTTGCTTGTATTGCTGCTCACTTTCAAAATATTGTCCTTTAATAAGATAAAAATCGCAACAATCTGCCATATTTGCAGTTTTCTGGCAGATGTTTTCACCTTCGAATAACTCTTCCAGTGCTTCTTTTTTCATATTCAAACCTAAATAAGACTCGGCGAGGTTAAACTTTGCTTTTATTTTAATAATATGATTTGAAGTGCTGTCCAGATATCGAATTGAGGTATTAAGATATTCAATAGCCTTTTTAAACTCGCCTCTTTCCTTATAAATGGTTCCAATATTATTGTAGGCAATGCCTAAATATTTTATGCTGTTTGACTTTTTATGGATTTCTAATGACAAATTAAGATATTCAAGAGATTTGTCAAGCATATTACGATGCCAGTATATCAGGGCCATATTGTTCATTGCCTTTGCAATTCCTACACTATCACCAATCTCATGTGAAAGGTTATTACCTTTTAAAATCCATTCCACAGCGCCCTTATAATCTCCGGCATTTGCATAAATCACACCTAAGTGGTTGTATGCATCTGCCAATATCGTATACTTGTTTTCTGCTTTGGCCCTGATAATTACAGAATCAATTAAATTAATTGCCCGGGCAGGGTCTGAAGCTCTTAGCTCCCAGGCGATGTCATTTAATGTTTCAATATCTATTGTGTCTTTTGTACTCTTTATGGTGTAATTTTCCAGGTTGTTTATTTTTTCATGGGCAGCTAATTCCTCCCCTCGAAGAAAAAGGAATATTAGAAGTACAATATATATGCTAGTTACTTTGTTAAACATCCGAAGTTTAGATTATTTGGCAAAATTTGGGAAATCAGTTATAACCCCATCGATACCTAATTTTATTAATTGTTTAATTTTAGTGCTGTCATTTACTGTCCACACATTTATTTTTTTATTTAATGAGTGAACTTTATTAATTAAACGCCTGGTTGCAAAGGCGTAGAAAACGCTGAACTCGTCAACAAATTGGTAATATTCAAGATTGGTTACCCTGAAATTACCGTCATAAACCAACAGAAGGTAAGGGAAATCAGCAATAAATAACTTATGCAGCATAATCTCCTTGTCAAGTTGATGAACCCTTATCAACACACTGTCGTTAAAAGAATGAATTGCACACCATCTTTTGGCATTATGTTTATTTATCAAATTAACAATCCTTTGCTCTATGCCAGGATATAACTCATCCCCATCCTTAATTTCAATGATTAATGTGGCATTTCCTGCAACCAGATTTATTACCTGCTCCAAAGTAGGGACTTTTTCTGCCGTGTATGCTTCAGAAAATTTTACACCTGCACTATGTTTAAGTATCTGATTATATGTCAATTCACCAACGTTACCTTTTCCATCTGTGGTTCTGGCAATGCTTTTGTCGTGCATGCAGATAACTACATTGTCCTTGCTTTGTCTTACATCTATTTCAATGCGCTGAGCCCCTGCATCCATGCCTTTTTTTACGGACGATAAAGTGTTTTCCGGAGCCAGTCCTCCTGCCCCACGGTGACTGGTTATTACTATGTTTGTTTCCTTAATGCCGTTAAAACTCTTATCACCATTGTAGATAACCGGTGACAGCATCATAATAAAATAGATGCACAAAAATAAAACGAAAAATAAAATAAACAGTGAGCCCTTTCTCATTGGTTTAGTTTGGTTTTATTAGCTGCAAATTAAAAAATAACTGCTTCTATTTTCCCGGCTCGAAAGACCAGGATTTAAAATAATTTTTTGATTTAATTTTACTTAATTTGAGATCAACTTCCTCCATGAGCTTTTCAATTTTAATACCATAAATGTCATTTTTGCCAATAAAATTTACAAATATGAGGATTTAGACAAAAATTATTAATTTCATGCATTAATAAATTTGGTTGTGTTTTAGAATAATGTAGAAATTATTATCTTTGTATCAAAATCTAAGTTATGAATATTCATGAGATAATAAA
>JARGGF010000661.1 GCA_029210905.1 Bacteroidales bacterium
GGAACGCTTACATTTACTTAATCGATTGAGCAGAACTTTTCTCATGAGTGTTAACGAATAATCGCTCAATTTGGGTAGAAATAGGGTCTGTTGGATAGTTAGCAAAATAAAACTAAGCTATGGAATCATTTTACTTTGTTTTATGAAAGGAGAATCCAACAGACCCTAGCTAGTCCCGCATCAGATAGAGCCAGTCAGGTCTACCCAATAAACGCCGACATAGTTTCGTTTAATATCTATTAAATTAGTAATAAGATGAACCTTACTGTTTTGGCGGGGCTTTATCACAACTCAGTGAACTTTTCCCCGGTTTTCGAGACAGACTGTGTAATTAGTTGTATTACAGAATTACACAAATAGGGTATGTTATATCCCTTCCACCGGATAGTTCCACAGAGCAAAGAAATAATATCTTATATTAGTGATATAGCCCCGCATCCTAACCAAAACAGAGGCATTTATTTTATTGTATGTTAATTGGTTCAACTAAGCGCAGCTCTCATGAGCTTGCGAAAAATGTCTAATAAACTTGCTAATTTTTAGTATTGAGCTTAACTAAACGACATAGATTTCTAATTTCTTATTACAAATGAACCCGCAATTAAATCGTGCCAGCCTCTTTTCTTTTTATCTGTTGTAATATACCATATTCCTAATCCCATTGGTAAAACAGAAATAATTACAGCAATGCACCTGGATAAGGCTCTTAAAACGGTCAATTCTTTTCCGTATAAGCCGATGACTTTTATTTTTACAGCCATTTTGCCTATGGTCCCCTGAAAGATTGAACTTTCAAACAATCCATTGTAAACCAGCCAGGCAACCCCAATAATTAGTATTCTGAATAGGGTATATTCATTGTTTTCGAAATTAAATTTCAGAAAAACGGCCTCCAATAACAGCAATATAGCAAATACGATAACCAGATCTATCAGCTTTGCAACCGACCTTATGCCTAAACCTGCATAGGTAACATTCAGTTCAGGTGCGTTTATCGATTTATATTTAATGTGTTTCGCACCCGTCCTTTTTGATTTTGACAATCCAAGCACATCGCGTTGTTCTGCAAATACGGCTATTTGATTAGGGACAATATGGTTGTTTTTCGGCTTCATTATCAGCAGTTTTATGTTGCATTTTGAAGGGATCAGAATTTTAAAGTGATGCCGAATTTTCCACCAGAAAAAGCATTACCACCGCCCAGCTCCAGATTAACTCCAAACCTGTTTGTGAAATAGTACCGGCCACCTATCTGAGCACCTAGTCCAATTCCTGATGTATGTGATCCAGGATAGTTGTCTGGAGATTTCCATGCATAAAAACCAAGGTTTAAACCAGCATAAAAATCCCAATTTGTTGGTATATGTAGCAAACTGTTAAAATGATAATTGGCATTTCCTGAAATTCCAATGACTGAATGGTTATATCTGTCGTTATCCCAATCATCGTGATAAGATCTAAAAGAAACTTCTGCACCAATTGTGATGTCTCTATGTACCCCATAATCAAATCCAACATACACAGGTACTCCCCATGAAGATAACCCTACGCCTGCATTTAACTGAGCTTTCCCTTTTGGGAGCGGACTTTGTGCAAAAATTAAACTGGTCGCAAATACCAGGACGAATAATAAAAGATATTTTTTCATTTTTTTGTTTTTAATAGTTTTTAATTCCAAACTCTATTTAATTTATAAGGGTAATTTTTGATTAAGCCCTGTCCGACAATTTTTTGTCGTAGAAAACTGCAAAAGCAATAATAATTGTTGCAATCACAACTAGTATATGAACTTTGTAGGAAACATTGAACCCCCAAATTAACAGCCCCCATATTATTAGTAGTGATATTCCAATGGTATAAAGTATGGTTCTCATTTATTGCGTTTTAGGTTGTTTAAACAAATTAACAATTCAAAGTTGAATTTCAGACTATAATACAGTGATAAACAACTCGGAGTCATAATCATGGTTTAGATAAAGGTACGTTAAAGACAAACGGTAAGCATTACACAATTTAAGAAAGGAGTTACATAATTCACACATTGACTACATTTCAATAAATTTGATGGTTATTAGAAGGTCATTGGTCATTATTGGTTATTGGAAATTGGAAATTGGTCCTTAGTCCTTATTTTTATGGTGTATTTGTTTATTTGTATCATACTGGAATACAATTTATTAACGAAGAATCAATCCGCCAGCCGGATACCAATTTACTCGCTTCGCTCCCCGAAAATCGGGGCAGGCTATGAGAAAAGTTCCAATATACCAATTTCCAATCGGTCACTGAGCTTGTCGAAGTGCTAATTTCCAATATCCCAATTTCCAATCGGTCACTGAGCTTGTCGAAGTGCTAATTCCCAATTTCTAGTTTGAGGTGTACAATAAATCAAAAACTTCTTGCAGGTCTGGTGTTAAAATAACTTCGGTCCTTCGGTTACCTGCACGTCCGGCTTCTGTGTCGTTAGTTTTAATTGGTTGATATTTTCCTTTGCCTGATGCTGTAATACGGTTTGGATCAAACCCAAAATCTTTTGTTAAGATACGAACAATAGACGTGGCCCTTGCAGTACTTAAATCCCAATTGTCTTTGAATTGTGCAGTTTTAATGGCAACATTATCTGTATGCCCCTCAATCATCACATTAATATCTTTTGTGTTATTTAGCACATTGGCAAGTGTTTTCAACGCTTCTTTCCCTTTAGGGTCAATGGATGAGTTGCCTGATTTAAACAATAATTTTTCTGTGAGCGAAACATAAACTTTCCCGTCTTTAATATATACATAAAGTTCATCAGGTTTGTAAAGTTTTAACGCTTCTGATATTGAGTTCTTTAAATTATTCATGATATCTTTCTGAGACTGAATAACTTCCTGAAGATATTTTAGCCTGCTTTGCTGACCGGCAATGGTCATTTTTGATTCAGCAGAAAGTGTATTATAATCCTCTTCTGCTATCGTGTTTTCAGTTTGCAAGGTTGATTTTTCTTCCTGAAGCATAGCTACTTCGCTGCTGCAATCAATCAGCTTGTCGTTCATTACAGTATTTTCATTTTGAAGTTTGTTAACATCAGCTCTCGATTCAACGAGTTTTTTGCTGGGGCCACATGAACTGAATACAATTCCGAAAATAATGGATACCGATAAAATGTAGTAAAATGTTTTTTTCATGATGTTTGTTTTTTAATTAATAATACTGCAAAGTTCGTTGCTTCATAACTATAATGTGTTACAAAACTTTAGTATTATCTTACATCATTCACACCTTACATTTTCTCCATGTACCAATTTAGTGCTTTCTCAATCTTCTGATAATGAAAAATGGTGGTAATTGCTTTTTGCAAACGGATAAATGCGGTTTCAGTTTTAACAATATAATCAAAGGCCTGTTGCTTCATGCAATTAACTGCCACTTCAATTTTGTCTTGCGAGGAAAGCATGATAACCGGAATTTGCGGATAGGCTATTTTTATCTGATACAGTGTATCTAAACCATTCATGGCCGTTTTGTCAACACTGTCAAGGTGATAATCTAAAATAATAATGTCGGGATTTTGAGATAGGTTTTCAATACAGAGCTCTCCTGTTGCATATGTTCTTATGTAAGATTTAGTGTTTTGTGTAAACTCAATTTCTAAAGATTTTAAATACAAAGCATCATCATCTACAAGGAAAATTAGTATTTTTTTTTCATCAGCCATTTCGTTTTTTATATATTGTTCAAATAGACGGTCCACATCAGTATCCGCCTCGATGTCTAA
>JARGGF010000662.1 GCA_029210905.1 Bacteroidales bacterium
AACTGAACCATGTTCCGGATTTACCAATCCACTTACAGGCGCATGACCAATTGATGCAGCCAATCCTTTGGTTCCTTTGTAATCAAGGGCAGAAACACCCAGGTTGTTTAATGGGAGCTGTATTTCTCCTGCGGTTTGTTGTAAGGCCACTTTCCCGGTTACAGAACGGTCAACCTTGTTGGTAAGCCAATCCTTACAAGCCACTGCTTCAAGTTGCAGCACACTTTCAATGTATTTTTGCAACTTCTTTTTTTTGTACTTAAGCTCTTTAAATGATGATTCTATGGTTACATCATTCATGATAGTTTTTGGAGGATTGCCAAAAAAATCAGCCAATTCCAAATCAATTGGTTTCTCACCTGTTTTGGAATTTTCAAAAGTGAAGTTATACTTTCCTGTGGCTTCACCAATTACGTACATCGGTGTGCGTTCCCTTTCAGAAATATCTTTCAATAAGGCAATATCTTTCTCTTTCAATACCAGGCCCATGCGCTCCTGAGATTCATTACCAACAATTTCTTTTGCAGAAAGAGTAGGATCGCCAACAGGCAATTTGCTAATGTCAATGTTTCCACCGGTTTCTTCAACCAGTTCTGAAAGACAATTTAAATGTCCGCCTGCGCCATGATCATGGATAGAAACAATCGGGTTTTTATCAAGCTCTACCATAGCCCTGATGGCATTTGCAGCACGCTTTTGCATTTCAGGATTTGAACGTTGCACAGCATTCAGCTCAATATGGCTTTCAAATTCGCCGGTATCAACTGATGAAACGGCTCCTCCTCCCATTCCAATGCGATAATTGTCTCCACCAAGGAGCACTACTTTGTCACCTTTTTGGGGGCTGTCTTTCAGGCTGTCTTCATGTTTTCCAAAGCCAATTCCACCGGCCAGCATGATCACTTTATCAAAGCCGTATTTTTTGCCATTCTCCTTATGCTCAAAGGTTAACACAGAGCCACAAATTAATGGTTGTCCGTATTTATTGCCAAAATCGCTGGCACCATTTGAAGCTTTTATAAGTAATTCAATGGGTGTTTGATACAACCAGTCACGCTCTTTAGTACCATTTTCCCACTTGCGCAATGATTCAAGCCGCGAGTAAGGAGTCATATAAACTGCGGTACCTGCCAATGGCAAGCTTCCTTTTCCACCAGCCAGGCGATCGCGGATTTCACCGCCAGATCCGGTAGCAGCTCCATTAAAAGGTTCTACTGTGGTAGGAAAATTGTGGGTTTCCGCTTTAAGCGATAATACGGTTTTAATGTCCTTGGTTACAAAAAAATCTGGTTTATCCTGACTTTCAGGTGCAAATTGCTCAATAACAGGGCCTTCTACAAATGCCACGTTGTCTTTGTAAGCCGAAACTATTTTATTTTTGTTAATATTTGAAGTTTTGCGAATCATTGAAAATAGGCTCTCCTCCATTTCCTTTCCATCGATAATAAAAACGCCGTTAAAAATTTTATGACGGCAATGTTCACTATTCACCTGCGAGAAGCCAAACACCTCACTATCTGTAAGTTTACGTCCAAGTTTTTTACTTAAGTCTTCAAGATATTTTACCTCATCAGTGTTAAGGGCCAGTCCTTCTTTTTTATTATATTTTTGGATATTAGCAATATAAACGATTGGTTCTGGCTTTTTATTGATGGTAAAGACAGACTGATCCAGGTTGTTATATTTTTTCTGGAGCATGGGATCAAACTTTCCTATAAAATCTTTTTCTTCAAAAAATTCTTCGATGCGCAGGATGCCTTCAATACCCATATTTTGAGTAATTTCAACAGCATTGGTACTCCAGGGAGTAATCATTTCGCGACGAGGTCCAATAAAATCGCCTTCAAGCAAATCTTTAACAATAATTTCACCATCAAACAACCACGAAAGTTTTTCTTTCACGTCTGCAGAGGGCTTGTTTTTAATGTCTACTGCGTAGATTTTACCTATTTTGTTTTTTGAAAAAATAATCATTGCCGGGAAGTTAAGTTTGAATTTCGGTGCAAAAGTAAGAAGAAAAGAAGAAAACTGATCAAGTTTAAAGATAAAAGGGAAAAGATAAAAGATGAACATCATTTTAGTAGCAGTGGCAATGGAGTGGCAATGGAGTGGCAGTGGCAGTGGCATTTCTTTAATTTATGTGTCTTCTTATAAATGTTAACATTTTCTATTTTAGGGGATTACAATTTTGAGAAAGATGTATACCTTTTTAGTGATGCGCGGTGGCAAGTGGCAGTGGCATAGGAGTGGCAGTAGCAGTGGCAGTGGCAAAGGAGTGGCAGTGGCAGTAGCAGGATCATTTCTTTAATTTAGTGTTTTGTTTAATTGTTTAACTTTCTTTATTTAAGGGGTTTACAATTTAGTTAAATGAAAGTTGAAGAAGGCAAAAATTGTTAGTTAAATAGAAAAAAAATAAAGGGAATTGTAAATAGGAAAGGTGTTTTGAAAAAGTGATTTTGAAAAAATAGGTCATTATACTAAAGGCTTGTTATTGGTTTTGTAGAAATATTGAATATACAGTACGGTACAATAAATATAAAAAGAATTAGTTTTGCAATCAGAAGAATGTTTTTATGTAGGTGATTGGAACAACTTATTTTTTCTAATCTTTAGTTTACATTTAGATTCTTTCTGGTTTTAGTGTAAATTTTATAACTTGTATAGCAACAACTCAAAAAATAAGCTAATGATACGAACATATCTTATTTTAACACTTTTAGTTTTAGTTACTTTTCCTTTGCTTTCGAAGAACTACAAGCAGGTAGATGAAAAAGTAAAAACTTATCCAAAATCATTTTCCAACCTGGATAAATTGGCAGGCCAGATTAATAAGGATTTTAAAAAGCCCGAAGAAAAGGCACGTGCTATTTATGCATGGATAGCAATGAACGTTTCCTACGATGTAAAAGGAATGAACAACACAAAAAGTGTAAGTTATAGCTATAGAAGTGAGGAAGAAAAGGAGAAAATTGAAAAAAAGATGGAGGAGGATTTGGCTTTAAAAACCATGAAACAGAAAAAAGCAGTATGCCAGGGATATTCAACTTTGTACAAAATTTTGTGTGAAAAAACAGCGCTTGAATGCGAAATTATATCGGGAACCTCTAAAACTACACCACAAGATATTGGAAAAGCACCCGGACGTATGGATCACGCCTGGAATGCAATCAAATTAAATGGAAAATGGAAATTAGTTGATGCCACCTGGGGAGCAGGTTATATGGACCAGAGCACCGGTAAATTTAAGAAAATATATTCCGACTTTTATTTTTTGACTGATCCTGATAAATTCTTCCTCAAACACTACCCGGAAGACAAAAAATGGTTGTTGACAAATAAAACGGCTAAAGATTTCACTATTCAGCCATTGTACTACCGTAATTATTTTGAAAGCGACCTGGAAATTGTTGAACCCATGGAAGGTGAAATTAAAATGCCTAAAAACAAGATCTTTAAGCTGGCAATAAAAAACTGCAAAGATAAAAACGTGATTATTAGTATGGCAAATGGTAAAAATGTGCAACAAATAAGTCCCACCAGCAAAAAGAGCATCTGCTACTACGAGTATACATTAAAAGGAAGCGGTTTTTTAAATGTTTATGTAAATAATGAAGCCATTGTTACGTATAAAATTTTTAATTAATTATTTAGAAAATATATTTAAAAATTACTAAAGCAGAAAAGGGAGCCTGAGCTCCCTTTTTCAATAGTTGTAACCAAAAAAATTATTTCAGATTTCCCAACTGGTTTTTTCTTAC
>JARGGF010000663.1 GCA_029210905.1 Bacteroidales bacterium
GTAGGAAGATAATGCATTGGAAAGCAATTTACCCTTATCATCATGGATTATTTCCTCCATAGTTGCCCAGCCAATCGATTGGACTACAGCACCTTCTACCTGACCCAGATCTATTGTTGGATTCATGCTTTTGCCAAAGTCATGAACAATTTTAACTTCTTCAATTTTTGAAGTACCACGTATACAATCTACCAAGGCAACAATCATTGCAGTTCCATACACATGATAGGCAAACGGATGGCCTTTTTCTGTTGTTTTATCAAAATGGATACTTGGGGTTGCATAATGCCCAACCGCAGACAAATTAATTCTGCTTAAAAACGTTTTTTCAATAAGATCTTCCCATTTTAAATTGGTTTTTTGATTTTTATCAATAACAAATTCATCCTTTAGTTTAAGATTTTCTGACGACGTATTCAGCAGCTCAGAAGCTTTTTCTATTAACCTGTCGTACAATTTATTGCAGGCAATCTCAAGTGCTTTACCATTTAAATCAGCAGTGGAACTTGCTGCTGAAGGTGAGGTATTCGCAACCCGGGTAGTATTGGTAGACTCCAGTTTAATTCTGTCAGGTTTCACTGAAAAAATGCTGCAAGCCACCTGTATCATCTTAGTATTCACACTCTGGCCCATTTCAACAGCACCTGTGCTGATTCCAATGCTTCCATCCTGATAAATATGAACCAAAGCACGTGCATGATTCATTACCGTATTTGTAAAAGATATTCCAAAACAGATGGGCATTAAAGCCATTCCTTTTTTGTAATGTTTGTTTTCTTTATTGAAATTATCAACTTCAGTTTCCCTTTTTTCAATCAA
Source organism: Bacteroidales bacterium (assembly GCA_029210905.1). Classification (GTDB taxonomy): domain Bacteria; phylum Bacteroidota; class Bacteroidia; order Bacteroidales; family NBLH01; genus NBLH01. Next base: position 820 of record JARGGF010000663.1, read on the forward strand.
AAATTTTTCATCCGCTAACTCCCAGCACTTTTTGGCGTTTACCTGAGTAGCCCTTTGCCCAAATGAAAATTCATTATTTTCTTCTAATAGATTGAGATACTGAATTTTACTGGCCGGTATTTTCAATTCCTCTGCTGCCTTAGCAATTGCCGATTCAATAACAAACACTCCCTGTGGGGCACCAAAGCCCCTGAAAGCCGTATTTGGTGGTAAATTTGTTTTGCAACTGTAAGCTGTCAATTTTACATTTGGAATAAAATAAGAATTTGTACCGTGAAATAAAGTCCGTTCAATAATAGCCGGTGAAAGGTCAGCTGCTGCTCCTCCATTTTGATAATAAGTAGCTTTAAAAGCCTTAATCTTCAAATCCTTGTCCAAACCTATTTTAAAATCAGTGCTATATGGATGCCTTTTTCCTGTCATTCTTAAATCATCAGCACGATCCATACAATATTTTACTGGTTTTTTAAGGTAAAAAGCGGCCAGGGCTGTCATTACAGCCCAGGGAGTCGCCTGATCCTCCTTTCCGCCAAAAGCACCACCCAACCTTTGAACATCGACTTCAATTTTATGCATAGGAAGTCCAAGTACTCTGGCTGTAATTTTTTGAACCGCGGTAGGCCCCTGCGTGGCCGAAGAAATTCGGATATTTCCATTCTCAGTTGGTACAGCATAAGCTCCCTGTGTCTCAAGATAAAGGTGTTCCTGCCCTCCGGAATCAACCATTCCTTCAAAAACATATTCGCACTCATTAATTGCCTTTTCTACATCACCAAGTGTAAAACTTCTTGGTGGAAAGATTAACAGCCCCTTTTTTTTTGCATCGCGAGGATCAACAACAGCAGGTTTTTCTTCAATTTCTATATGAATCAGCGCTCTTGCCTCCTTTGCAATCCGTTCATTTTCAGCTACAATAAAAGCAATGGGCTGTCCTTTAAAATGTACTTCATTTTCTGCAAACAAATTTTCATCATGAAGTATTAAACCTATTTGATTTTCACCAGGAATATCTTTAAAATCAAAAATGCGCACAACGCCAGGAAGATTGATTGCCTTACTGCAATCTATCTTCTGTATCGTTCCATGTGCAACAGGTGAGTCATAAACCAGACCATATAAAGTGCCTTCGAGAACTGGTAAATCGTCAATGTATACCGATTCGCCTTTTACATGACCTATAGAGTCAATATTATGCATCAATATCACAATTAAGTTTAAGAATATTCGGCAATAAGCAACTTTTCCAAATCAAATTTCTCAGGAAAAAGCTCAATAAAGTGGGCATAAAAAAGCTGCCTGGCAAGTAGTCGTTTATAATCAGCACTCCCTCTGACATCACTTATTGGGGCAATTTCATCGTTAATTATTTTAGCCGCACCTTTTATCATTAAAATATTTAAATCTTTACCTAACATCCATCGACAGGTTTCGGCCAGGTATAATGGAATAGGCGCAACCCCTCCCATAGATAAATGAACATTGCTAATTTTTTCGTTCTCAAGTTGAATTAGGATTGACGAATTTACTGAGGCTATGTCAAGATACTTTCTTTTACTTACTTTTTCAAAATTAAAATGAAATTCTCCTGCAGGTAAAACAAAGCTTATATTTTTAATTATTTCATTTTCTGCCAGTTCTGTTTTCTTGTAATCAATAAAAAAGTGACTTAATTTCAACGTGCGAGGCTCATTTGTAATTGAAAGGAGTTCAACAGTGGCATCCAGAGCTAAAAACATGATACTTAAATCACCAATTGGTGAAGCATTTACCAGGTTTCCTGCCAAAGTAGCCAGATTTCTGACAGGTTCGGAGGCAATGAGTCTTAGATGCTTTTTAATATGTAAAAGCCTTTCTTCAAGACCTTGATGATGCATTAGATCGGAAATTTTACAGGCAGCTCCTAAAGTAAATTTATCTCCATCTCTTTCAATTTTATTAAGTAGCGGAAAATCAGATACCAGAAAGGGATCTGCTTTAAACATTTCCTCAGGTTTCTGAACGTACAAATCAGTTCCACCGCCAATAATTGGTTTGAATATTTTCTTAACTTCGGGATTCTTAATGGATTCCAGCTGCATTTTTATTCCTTCAAAATATTTTGGCAGATAATTGTTATCAACCAGCCAGGTTAAACGATTGTTTTTATCAACCTGATTTATTTTTTCCAATATTAGCGCTATAGCCTTTTCAATGGACTTATATCCTGTACACCTGCAGATATTCCCTGCAATAGCCTCTTTGGCAGATTCAAAACTGTAATGGTTTTGCGAAATAATGTAACCGGTTAATGACATAACTATTCCAGGGGTGCAATAACCACACTGCACTGCTGCTGCATCGATTAATGCCTGCTGAATGGGGGAAGTTCCGGATAAATTAATACCTTCAACTGTAACAACATGCTTGCCTTGCGCATTACCAACCGGAGTGATACAGGAAGTAACAGATTTATACGAAATATTTACACCACATAATGTACCCATGAGTACCGTGCATGATCCGCAATCACCCTCCCGGCACGCAGATTTTGTCCCTTTAAGCCTTTCTTCCTTCCTGATGAAATCCAGAAGCGTAAGACCCAGAGGTATATCAGCACAGATTTTTTTGCCATTTAATATAAACTCAAGCATAGCCAAATATAATCATTTTTTCAATCATACAGTGGGTAGGAATAAGAACAATCAGGGCAATCGCATTTAAAATTTGAATTTGTCAAGAATTATTTCAGAACGCAACTCAATATTTAAGATTTTTATATTCAACAGGTATATTCTTGATAAAAAGCTATTGTCCGCAGATACTTCGACTGGCTCAGCACAAGTGACGCAAATTACTCCCTTCGGTCCCCGATGCTCGGGGCAGGCTATGAAATCGCTTCGCTAGTTATCGCAGATAATTTTTTAATCTGCGTGCATCTGAGTAATCTGCGGATAATAAA
>JARGGF010000664.1 GCA_029210905.1 Bacteroidales bacterium
TGTTAATATGGCCTTCTATACCAAAAATTATTTAATTGAAACAGATGAAAAGTATCATTTAGTGCTCCCTTTTTATGCATCAGGAACCAAATTAACAGCCATCCTATTCATGGAGGCAATATTTAATAGTTTTTCAGAATGGAACGTGATTAACCAGGACGGGACACCTGTTGCCAGTTCATGTACCGTATTAAAGGAAACGAAAAAAATAAAGCTAAAATACTGGGACAAACTGAATACATCGAAAGATCTTGAGTTGAAAGAAGGTATCGTGTATTTTCTACTTGGAAGCAGCCATGATTTGAAACAAAACCTGATGCAGGGAAGAACCAATTATCTTGTATTTAGCCAAACTAAAGAAAAGCATGAAAAAATTGAAGGAACGGTATTTGGCCTTTTGTATGGAGTTTATTTAATTAATGACGAAAGCGATTACATAACATTAAAATCCTATTTTCAGAAATAGCAAAACTTATCAAGAAAATAAACCTTTTTTTTTAACATAACCAATTAAAAAGTATTAAAAATGAAGAAAATATTTTTAACAATTATCTTGACATATTTAGCACTGATTAACGAATCTATCGCACAAGAGAATAAGCCTATTTTGCGGCTCAATTTGGAAATGCATAATAATGATATTTTAGATATTAATACTGATGCTAAAGGAAAATATATCTTAACAACATCTTTGGATAAAACTGCGAAATTATGGGATGCAAAAACCGGAGAGCTTATACAAACTTATAGATTTCAGATAGGAAAAGATGCTGAAGGTGAATTATTGTGTGGAGCCATTAGCCCAAATGCCGAAATTATTGCTGTAGGAGGCAAAACCGGAACTAATTCAAAATACAACATTTATATTTTTGAAACTTTAACCGGTCATCTTGTTAAAACTTTATCAGGATTAGAAAACTACGTATTGGACCTTGAGTTTTCACCAAATGGCAAGTATTTAGCAGCCGGATTGGGTGGGAAGGATGGTTTGGTCATTTTCGAAAACAACTTACCTCAAATAAATAATTTAAGTGATTTATTCGTCAGAAAAAATAAGGTGCTTTGGGGATATGAAAGTGGTGTAAAAACAATCGCATTTTCTAAATCCGGGAAAATGGGAACTGTTAGTTATGATGGTAAAATTCGATTATACGACAATAGTTTTGTCTTGACAAAAGAAATTTCCGGATTGGGTCAAAACCCATTTTCAATTTCTTTTTCACCAGATGGAACTAAGGTAGCTATAGGTTACAATGATATTCCTGAAATTGAAGTTCGTTCTGCTCAAGACCTGGATTTATTATACAAACCAGATATTGGTGGTATTGAAAAAGCAGGTGCTTTTATGTATATAGCTTTTTCTGCTGATGGGAATTATTTATATGGTGCAGGGAACTATTCTGAATTTACAAGCACTTCTCGTTACTGGGTTTATAGAAAATGGCTAAACCAGGGGGAAGGAACATATAGAGATTACAGGCAGACCTTTCTAACTTTTTCGGATCTAAAACCTATTGTAAATACGCTAAACAAAGGTGCAGATATAATTTATTCTTGTTATACTAGTTTTGGGAGGGCTGAGCCAGAGGCTCCGTATAATAAGAACACAAAAATTGGAGGTTCTCTCTTCAAACAATATCCTGAAATGCATGATTATAATATTTTGGGAAATAGATTGTTTTTACGGATTAATGAGGGTGGAGATAAGATTGCTTTTAAACCCTGGGGTAAAAAGAATGTTTTGTTTTCATTGGAGCAGAGAAGGCTGTTTGAATCAGATGAGAATTTGGCCATGGACTTATATAAAACCAGCAGAGGAGACTTAAACATCACAAACTGGTCTGCTGGAAACAAAACGATTAATCCTACAATTAACGGAAAAGAACTACCCTTATGGAATGAGGAAAGTTCTTGCAAAGCTGTAGATGTTTCAGATGATGGTGAAAAAGCGGTTTTTGGGGGTCCGCATCTATTCTATTGTTATTCAAATACAAATGAAATGCTGTGGACACAATATTCAGGCTCGGAAATTTGTGAAACAAATATTAGTGGAAATGGAAAAGTATTTGTGGCAGCTTTGTGGGATGGCACTATAAATTGGTATAAAATGGATGCTCCCGGCGAGTTCGAAATTATTTCAATTACAGAAGGTGGTCTCGCTGATAAATCAGGCTTAAAAGTGGGAGACTTTGTGCTAAGTATAAATGGAGGGAAATTTAATTCGGATGTTGAACTTGATAGCCTAAATAAAGGTAAAAAGTTATACAATTATCAGGTCAGAAGAGGAAATGATACCTTAGTTATAAAAATGAATAAAACCGGTGATTTATTCGGATATTCCAGAAGGGCAGTTACTTCGCAAAAGAGGTTGTTGTTCACCCTTTTTGCTCACCCAAATAACAAAGACTGGATTTTATACAGCCCCGAGGGCTATTTTGATTGTACACCTGGTGCCGAAAAATATGCAGGTTGGCACATTAATCAGGGAGAAAATAAAGAAGCAAAGTTTTATCCTTTGGACCAGTTTTATGAGCAGTTTTATATTCCTAATTTAGGAGCAAAATTGCTGGCTGGTGAAGAAATCTCATCTAATGTCAAAATCTCAAACCTCAAATTTCCTCCAAAAGTGAAAATTATCTCACCAACAAGCGATGGCGACTTACGAGGTTTTAAGATCACCAGCCCGAAGATACTAATATCAGAAAACAAAGAAATTACAGTTACAGTGAAGGCTACTGATGAAGGTGGGGGAATTGACGAAATCAGGCTTTATCATAATGGTAAACTGGTTAATACTACTCAGCGTGGTTATAAGGTAGTGGAAGCAAAAGGTGAGGAAAAAACAAAGAGCTTTACTTTAACATTAACAAATGGAGAAAATAAAATAAAAGCTACAGCATTCAGCAGCCAAAGAACGGAAAGTAATCCTGACGAAATAATTGTTAACTACGAAGGGGTTCGTTCTTCTGCAGATATATATATGCTTGTGATTGGGATAGATCGATACAAAAATCCCAAATACAATTTAAACTATGCTATTGCTGATGCCTCAGCATTTAAAAATGAGATTGAGTCAGGCAGCAATACTATTTTTGGAAAAATAGAAACGATTTATCTTTCCGACGCTAATGCTTCAAAAGAGGGCATTGTTCAAGCATTTAATCAATTGAAAATCAAGGCAAAACCAAGCGATGTTTTCGTTTTTTATTATGCAGGACATGGGGTGATGAGTGAAGAAGAAAAGTCGGAATTTTATATAATTCCTTATGATGTTACTCAATTGTATGGAAACAACGGACTTTTAAAAACAAAAGGTGTTTCGGCAACAGAGTTACAGGATTTTTCAAAGGATCTGAAAGCCCAAAAACAGTTATTTATTTTCGATGCCTGTCAAAGTGGAGGGATGGTAGAGCATTTATCCTCACGTGGTATGGCCGAAGAAAAAGCCATTGCTCAATTAGCCAGGAGTACTGGTACTTTTTGGCTGGCAGCCAGCAATTCTGAGCAATTTGCTACAGAATTTGCCACTTTGGGTCATGGTCTGTTTACCTACACCATTTTACAAGCTCTAAAAGGTGATGCGGATGGCAGCAAAAAGGATAAAAAAATTACGGTGAAGGAAATCAGTGCTTATCTGAATGATAAGGTGCCAGAATTATCAGAAAAATATAAGGGATCAGCTCAATATCCAAATAGTTATGGGTTTGGCAGAATTTTATAGTGCTGATTGTAAAATAGGTAAAATTAAAAGGCTTA
>JARGGF010000665.1 GCA_029210905.1 Bacteroidales bacterium
TATGAAATATATACCTGCATTTTTTCAGAATTTATTAATTTTTTTGGACAATAAACAAATTTTATGGAGTAATGTTTAGTTTACAAAAATTACAGTAATATTTACTTATAATTTAAGTGCTATAATATAAGTATCTGTTTAATAGTGAATTAATGAAATCAATCTTTTTTTAATTTAGGGAATTCAGAGAAATTCATGAAAATGAAATTAGCAATCAAATCATTAACAATTACCTGGCCTGCCATAAAAAAGTATACCCTATATGCTTCTGGTTTCTTAAATTCTTTAATAATCGAATGATTTCTTAGTAATCTAAGAAATTTTACCCTGTTTTGAAAATTATAGCCCATTATTGTCGAAAAATTGTATTTTCCAACCTTCTATTTTGGACTAAAAATGCTTTCACCACAAATTTAGATGTTGTTAAATAGTTGAATAATTGGCACTTAGTCTTGTTTTGATAAATACAATTTCACCCTTAAAGTAAAGCTTTAACCAAGCTTTGATATTTGTGGAATTATATCACAGGTATTAATTAGAGGGTATTTCTTTTTACCGATGGTGTGTAAAAATATTGTATGTAAGTGATAATTAAGATATTATATCGAAATGATTTTTATTTTTTAATTTTAATAACGCTATTTCCAAGACCGATTTTATAAGTGAAAAAACTTGCTTAACAGTCTGATTTCCATAAACAACATGCTTAATACCTGTATTTTTGACTTTGTTTACCATGAAAACGTAGCCGAGGAACATTTGACTAGTTCTCTTTACATGTTAACCTCATTTTTTGAATATGATGTGGAATTACCGACGTTAAAGTGGTTAAAAATTTTGTGAATGCTTGCTGGTTAATAAAAACGAAGGTGTGAATAGATGGTTTAAGTAGAATTTGTATATTCCTGTATTATAGTATATTACATTGAAAATGTTTATTTTACTTTAACAATAAAATGGTTGAAATTATTGGACTGGCTCGTTTTATTCTAATTGAGTTATTTTATTAAAATGTACATTTTGTATACTATTGTTAATAGGAAGTTATCTATTATTTACTATTGAATTAAACTCTTCAATCAATATTCCCATTTTTCTCATGCGATAATTGCGAATTGCTTCCGTAATTTCAATATCTGTGTTCATTATGAAGGGGGCATTTGTGGCCACTTCATCTCCAATAAGCTTTCCGGATGATGAAATGGCAGTGGTAAGATCCAGTGCTTCAATTTGTTATGAATCAACTAGCTTCTCATTTACAATTTATCATCATTTAACTTAAATTTTGACTTACTTATTCCTGAAATAATAGCTTAAAGCTCCTGAAGGGCATTGCGTTACCTGATTTTAAAGTTTTTCTGTACTGGCTTTACTTATATCTATCCAGGGCTTTTCTTTGGGCCTGAATACTTCTGGTAATCCTTTTACACATTCAGCTGAGTGTATGCATAGTTTTGGTTGCCAAACTATGGTAATTTCGCTATTGGTATATTCTTTTTTCGTTTCCATATGTTTACATTTATTAAATTTATCGTACTATAAAATTATGTTTATGAGTTGTTATCCTGCAATGATTATTTATACAATAAGTAGAAATTATTTGTGAGGTGAATACTTTAACAGCATTTAACATTTAAGATAATGGGTCCATTTTTAGCTTCTTAAACGTTAATTATTAGTTACTTAATAACATTAATTTGTTTATTATTCACTCGAAAAATAAAAATTCAAATTTACCATTGTCATTACTTGAATGAATTATTATTATGTTTGTGGAAGCAACACCCTAATACGATTCAAATTGGATAAAAAAATATACCTGCTTTCGCTTTTAATATTATTTAGCTCCTCTGCAAAGGTAATTGCACAAGTATCTCAAAATAAAGACAGTACAAAGGTGTTTTATTATAAAGGCCGGGTGGTTAACTCAGAGAACAAGCCTCTGGTTTTTGCGCATGTTATTAATGCCCTGAGAGGTTATGCCACCATAACTGATTCAACAGGTTATTTTAAGGTTCCCGTAGTAATTAACGATTCCATCAGAATTTCATCGATTGGCTTCTACACAAGGTATGTTTTAATAACTGCAAAAAGGACCCGCGACAGCGCATTTCATACACTTATTATGCAAAAGAGGGAGTACGATTTACCTACAGTTGATATCTACGAGCTTAGGTGGCAGGTGTTTAAGTCGGAATTTATGGAAGAAGAAGTGGAAGAAGACAAAACAGCTGAAAGAATTACCAATTGGATGGCCAATCTTATCCCTTCTGATGAGCTTCGAATGATTTATCAGGGAGCAAGAGGGGTTGGTTTTTCACTTAGTTTTAAAACGAAAGCTGATAAATCGCGAAAAAAAGTGGCTGGTCTTGAGAAAAAATACCAGTTAATAGCCCCTAAATTTAATGATCAGATGATTAGAAGTCTCACCGGTCTTGAAGGTGACGCGATATATAAATTTTTGAGGTTTTGTAATTTCGAAGAAAATTTTCTTATACACGCTACAGAATATGAAATTATGGAAAGGGTGATTAAATTCTGGGAAGAATATCAAAAAAAAGGCCTTGATAAAAGGCCTAAATAAGTTATTTCTCGTAATTTTCTGGTTTTAATGCATCTGGTTTCCATTGGTTTAGGAATCCCAACAGCTTTTCTTTATTATATCCGCGGCCTTCTTCCAAGTAAGCGCAATTTTGTGTGTGCAGACGTTTGCCATGAGCATCCAATATTACCAAAACAGGAAATCCAAACCGTTGAGGAAATTCCAGTCTTTTTAAAACCTCCAGGTTTTTATTTTCTTTGCTAAAATTAATGTATTCAACTACATAATCTGCATTTATTGCTGAATCTACCTGGCTTTCAGATGAATAAAATTTATGCAGCATGATGCACCAGCTGCACCAGTTTCCACCTATCTGAAGCAATACATGTTTATTTTCTTTCTTTGCTATTTCAATTGCGCTATCGATCTGTTGGTTTGCATCGCGGTATGGATTGTATAACTTAAATTTAGCCTCCTGGGCATTTATAATCACCAGAAAGCTTAGTGAGAAAAGCCCGGCCATAACTATTTTTCCTGAAATTTTCATATTTACCTTTTAAAAATATAAAACCTAACAACTTTTTTCAAATATAAACTTAATTTTAATTCCTTCAAATTTTGAAATATTTATTACCTAGCTAAATAAAATCATAAAGACAGTAGAAACTAATATTTAACGTAAATTTCTAATAATCCCTTAATAGCTGGCTTATTTAGCTCTTTGAAGTAGTAGTGATGTATTATTATGACGCAATAATGGATTATAATGATTGATTTTTCGAGTGTTTATTCATAGTTTTGCAAGCATTTCATTTCAAATATACAATCCGAAGTGAAAATCGAATTATATTCAATAACTTTTACTCATGAAAATCAAATCCTTATTATTAATTATTTTATTCATCTCTTGTTTTATTTCCTTTGCAAAAGCCCAGAAAATTGAAAATACCAAAAGTAAAATTGCGCTTGATATAAAAGCTATGCAAAACAGTGATTGGAAAGGTAGGTTAACACCTGATTTATCAGATTCAATTGCAGGATTGCTTGAAGCAGTTTATGGCAAAGATCATGCTTTTAAAAATGGGAAAACCTATAATCGCTATTTTGGCATTTCCGGAGACCCTTTTTTATATCCGGATATAGTTAACGGGCAGATTACCATAAATTCGCACAAATATGAAAATATTCTTCTGGTTTATGATATTTATA
>JARGGF010000666.1 GCA_029210905.1 Bacteroidales bacterium
TTTATCCGAAGACCTTTTGTTTTAAAAAGTTCTTTCTTTGGCGCACTTGGGGCACTGTTCGCTATTTTGTTAATGATTGTTTCTATTTATTTTATTCAATCAGCGCTGGAAGATATTATCATTATTCAGGATAAAATTCTAATTTTTTCAATCATGCTTTTTCTGGGAATTGTACTATCAGCTTTTTCAACATATTTTGCAGTAAACCGATTTTTGAAAATGAAATCAAATCAATTATACTACTAATTGATTATCTGAGTATTAGAATTAATAAAAATTTTAATAAAATTTTCATACTTACTTTAATTGCATCAATTTGATATAAGAGGGCAAGACTTTTAAAAAACTTACTATTTTTGTGCTTTAAAATTAAACTGAAGTAAAATGAGCAACAAAGAACTGAACGAAAAAACAGAATTTGCCTTAGGCAAAGAAAATTATATTTTCCTTACTATCGGATTTGTTATTATTATCATTGGGTTTTTACTAATGGTAGGAGGCGGTTCTGATGATCCAAATGTTTTTAATGGCAAGGAACTTTTCAGTTTCAGACGAATTGTTTTAGCTCCAATGGTTGTGCTATTTGGTTTTTTATTTGAGATTTGGGCAATCATGAAAAAGCCAAAGGAGTAATATATCTAAAAATCCAAGTGTGTTTTGTAATTCATTTTAGTTTGATATTATGCAAGCATGCTAAAAAAGGACACCATATTATCAGCAACTTACACTGATTTTTCAATCTTCAAAGTGTTTTTTTCAAAAGGTTTTTCAACAATAAAACAACTTTCCTTTTTTTTAATAATCGCCTTTTATGTGGGATATAATCAAAGCAATAATTCTTGGAATTGTTGAGGGTTTAACAGAATTCCTTCCGGTTTCATCAACAGGTCACTTAATATTAGTAAACCAGTGGATTACATTCTCCGAAGAGTTTACGGTACTTTTCGATATTTTCATTCAAATTGGCGCTATACTGGCTGTGGTTGTTTATTTTAGAAAGGATATTTTCCCTGAAAAATTAAAAAACATTACTGAAAAATCTTATATACAATTTTGGCTTAAAATAATTACAGCTTTCTTGCCAGCCGTTGTGTTAGGTCTTTTATTTGCCGATTTTATTGAAAAAGAGTTGTTTAATCCTGTAACAGTAAGCATTAGCCTTTTTATTGGAGGCTTGTTGCTTATATTCTTAGATAGAAAGGAACGAGCATTTAAATTTACTTCAGTAAAAGAAATGTCTTTTAAAATAGCTTTATTTATTGGATTATTTCAATGCCTGGCTATGATCCCAGGTACTTCTAGATCAGCAGCAACTATAATTGGTGCACTTCTACTGGGTGCTTCCAGAAAGCTAGCAGCAGAGTTTTCATTTTATTTAGCCATTCCTACCATCTTTGGTGCCTCGGTATATTCACTAATGAAAACATCCATATCTTTTAATAATCATGACATTATAATCTTGGCAGTTGGATTTCTTGTTTCATTTCTTGTTGCCATTGTGGTTATTAAATTTCTGATGAATTTTATTAAAAAACACAGTTTTGTAGTCTTTGGATACTACAGAATTATCCTGGCTTCAATAATGTTTTTATGGCTAATCTTAAAATAAAAACATTTTATATACTAAATTAAAAAACATACCTAAATACCTCATTTCCTGATTGTTAAAAATTATTTTTACTTTATTTTTTGTTAAAAAAAGTAAAAAATAGTAATTTTTTTTTCTATTCCAGATAAATTTTCTATCTTTGCCCGCTAAATTTTAGGCATATTTTATCGATTTTAGGGCAACTTATCGAAATTTCAAAATCAAGTTACATTTTATGATTAAAAATCCTCTTTCAGAACTTAATTTTATTGAAGGAGAAGTTTTATTATTTGATAAACCATTCAAATGGACTTCTTTTGATTTGGTTAGAAAAGTTCGTTCTCAAATAAGAAAAAACCTGGGTAAATCCAAGATAAAAGTGGGGCATGCAGGCACCCTTGATCCACTTGCAACAGGCTTAATGATAATTTGTACCGGAAAAAAAACCAAACAAATAGAAAAGTATCAAGCTACTGAAAAAGAATATATTGCAAAAATATATCTTGGTGCAACTACCCCATCATTCGACCTGGAAACTGAAGTCAACAAAAAATTCACAATAGGACATATTAACCGGGAATTAATAGAAGAAATACTGAATATGTTCGTGGGCGAGCAGCAACAAACTCCTCCAAGCTATTCTGCTAAATGGGTAGATGGACAAAGGGCTTATAAAAAAGCACATCAGGGTATTGAAGTTGCAATGAAACCCTCCGTGGTCACAATTCATGAAATTGAACTTCTGAAGGTTAATCTGCCTGAAATTGAAATCAGCATTAAATGTAGTAAAGGTACATATATCCGCTCGCTTGCAAATGATATCGGGATAGCTTTAAACTCAGGAGCTTATCTTTCTGGATTAAGGCGAACAAAAATTGGAGATTTTGAGGTAGAAAAAGCCTTGCAAGTTGAAGAATTTAAATTGACGGAGGCTGAAAAGCCCCTGATATAATATATAAAGTTTAATTTTTATAAAATAAATGTAAATGAAGCTATCAAAATTTAGATATGACTTACCAAAAGATTTGATAGCCAAGTATCCGGCTAAAGAAAGAGATGAATCCAGGTTAATGGTAATTAACCGGGCTACCAAAAAAATAGAGCATAAAGTCTTCAAGGATATTTTGGATTATTATCATGACAAAGATGTTTTTGTTTTTAACGATACAAAGGTCTTCCCTGCCAGATTGTACGGCAATAAAGAAAAAACAGGGGCCAAAATAGAAGTATTTTTATTGAGGGAACTTAATAAAGAACAAAGATTATGGGATGTTTTGGTTGATCCTGCGCGAAAAATACGAATAGGAAATAAATTATATTTTGGTGATAATGACCTTCTGGTAGCAGAAGTAATTGACAACACTACCTCTAGGGGACGTACTCTGAGATTTTTATACGATGGTCCTTACGATGAATTTAAAGAAGTACTCTATAATCTGGGTGAAACCCCTTTGCCAAAATTTATCGACAGAAAAGTTGAGGAGGAGGACAGTGAAAGATACCAAACAATTTTTGCAAAACATATTGGTGCTGTAGCTGCTCCAACTGCAGGGCTGCATTTTAGCAAGCAGTTATTAAAACGCCTTGAAATTAAAGGTGTGGATTTTGCATATTTAACATTACATGCAGGGCTTGGTAACTTCAGGGGCGTAGATGTAGAAGATTTAACCAAGCACAAAATGGATTCTGAAGAAATTATGATTACTCAGGAGGCCGTTGACATTGTTAATAATGCACGAACACATCGCAGGCAAATCTGTGCAGTAGGAACCACAGTTGTGCGTACCCTTGAAAGCTCTGTATCAACACAAGGTGAGCTGAAACCATTTGAAGGGTGGACGAATAAATTTATTTTCCCTCCTTACGATTTTAGCGTTCCTACAAGCATGATTACGAATTTTCATTTGCCTTTAACTACTTTAGTAATGACTGTTTCTGCATTCGCCGGTTATGATTTCTTATTTAAGGCCTATAACGAAGCAATTAAAGAGAAATACAAATTTGGAACGTACGGGGATGCAATGTTGATTTTATAAAAAATATTTAAAAATTTTTTAAAATCTTTTTTTAATAGTTTCTTTTAAAAAATCAGAGTTTCATGTAAAACTCAAACGTTCGAACGGCAACCAAACGGCGTTCGAACGGCAACCAAACGGCAAACC
>JARGGF010000667.1 GCA_029210905.1 Bacteroidales bacterium
CTTTGTAAACAACAATTGAGCCTACCATAGGATTAGGGGCGGTATAACCTAAGCCCAGGCGTGCCAGTTCCAGGCATCGCCTCATATATTTTTCGTCTTCTTTTGATGACATTTTCTATCTTTGCTAATTATATAGAACACAGATGACACGGATTAAGCGGATAATCACGGATTTATAAGTGAATATTGTAAGAAAAAATTAATGAATCTGTCAATGTAAGCAGAATCTGAATCATACGTGTTCAATTTAGATTAAATTTATGGAATCAGTTGGCAAAGTAATAAAATCTTTTAAACATGAGCTAGCGGATATTTATCCGTCAACTGAAATAAAAAGTATTACAGAAATTGTAATGGAACATTATTTAAAGTTGTCGAAAACCGGGCTTATTTCACAGGCAGACAATATATTGACTGATAGTGAAATACGAAATTTTGAAAATGTTCTTAACCGATTAAAAAACAATGAACCTCTGCAGTATATTTTAGGAGAGACTTATTTTTACGATTTAAAATTTAATGTCAAACCTGAAGTGCTGATTCCGCGGCAGGAAACAGAGGAACTGGTAGACTGGATAATAAAGGACAATCAGAAAAACATCCCCCTTAATATAGTTGATATTGGTACAGGAAGCGGATGTATTGCTGTTGCATTGGCTGCAAACATTAAAAATGCTGTGGTTTCGGCCTATGATGTTTCAATAGAAGCGCTTAAAATAGCAAAATCAAATGCTGAACTAAACCAGATAAATGTCCAATTTATCGAAAAAGATATTTTAAGATCTACAAATCTGATTGAAAATCAGCAGTTTGATATTATTGTAAGTAATCCTCCTTACGTGCTCGAAAAAGAAAAAAATTTAATGGCCAAAAATGTCCTGGAGTTTGAACCAGAGCTGGCTTTATTTGTAAAAGATGATGATCCCTTGCTTTTTTTTAAAGCTATTGCTGATTATTCTGCCATCAATTTAAAGGAAGGCGGGTATCTTTATTTTGAAATAAATGAAGCTTATGGCAAACCCATTGAAAACTTATTGAAAGATAAAGGGTTTAAAAATATTGAGTTACGAAAAGATTTGAATGGCAGGAACAGAATGATAAGGGCTACCAATAATATGCACTGATGATTAAGGAACTAAGCAAAGAAAAAGGGCTGGCTAAAGCACGGGCAATATGTGCGAAACTGGAAAAGTGCAAGGCCGATATTCGACAAAAACTTTACGATTGGAAAGTAAATCCATCACATCATAATGAAATTATTGAAAGCCTGGAAAAAGAAAAATTTATTGACGAAAAAAGGTATGTGGAATTTTTTGTACGCGATAAGTTTAAATTAAACAAATGGGGTAAAACCAAAATTGAATACGCACTTCGTTCAAAACTTATTGATAGTGAATTAATTGCAGAATGCATAAATCAAATTGATGATAAGACTTATTTTGATACTTGTGAGGAATTGATAAATAAGAAGTTTAAAACTCTGAAAGTTGATAATGAACAAATTTTAAAAGAAAAATTGTTACGTTTTGGGTTAAGCAGAGGTTTTGAATCCTCATTGGTATTTAAAATAGTTGAAAATCAACTTTCAAAAAAATGAATTTATGCAAAAAATTGCTTTAAAGAAAATAGAAATTTATCAATTTAATTTGTTATCAAAGCATCGATCAATAAATCATTTTATCACCACCAAAAATCCAAATTACAGTAAGTCCTTTAGCTTAAGCCTTTCATCTGTTGAAAATACTGAGCCAATTATAAAAAACCGCGAATTGCTTGCAAAAGAATTAAATATTCCTGTTGCTAATTTTGCATTTCAACAGCAGGAACATACTAATAATGTAACAGTTGTAGAAAGTAATCTTCGGGCGAAAAGCTTTTATAAACATTCAGATGGATATCCGGATAACGATGCCATGATCAGCGCTGAGAAAAACATTTGTTTGATGATAATGGGGGCAGATTGTGTTCCGATATTGTTTTACGATCCTATAAAAAAGGTAATTGGAGCGGCACATGCCGGTTGGCGGGGCACAGTTAAAAATATTGCATCTGAAACTATTAAAAGAATGCAGAAAGAATTTGGATGTCTCCTTTCTGATATTATTGCCGGAATTGGTCCGTCTATTGGTCCTGAAAATTATGAAGTTGATGAGCCGGTATATAATGCATTTAAAAAGCAATTTAAGTATGCCGATGAATTATTTCGGAAAACGGAGAACCAAGGAAAATATTATCTCGATTTGTGGAGCGCAAATCAGATGCAATTAATTGCGTCAGGCCTTAAAAAAGAACATATTGAAATTTCCGGTATTTGTACATTTGAAAATAACAGTAGTTTTTTTTCTGCGAGGAAAGGAGATTTGGGGAGATTTGCAGCTGGAATTATGATGATGAAACCTACTTAAACCTGACGACAAATCCCAAACCAAGATTTGATGCAGAATAATTAACAGTTTCATTTTCAGTAGTTTGACCAACAGTGCCCGCCATCGCATCGATATCCTTTTTAAAATACTTAAATTGTGGTTTCGAAAAGGAATACTGGTAATTTAGTTGAATGCCAAAACTGAGTTCGCGAGACACCGGATAATAATAGCTTAAACTGATTGCAGGCACATAATCAAGTCTCATGTTAGACTGATTTGAATAATAAATACTTCTTATAAGTTGTTCATTATTCCAAAAATAAACATCAGCGATATTAGGCGTTATGGTTTTATCAAGCCGAATCAAGAACCGGGGTTCTATACCAAAATCACCTATACCAATAAAATAAGAAATACCTGCAAATACAGGTACTGATTTAACCATATTTGACATATATGTTGCAACATCATTATTGGGATAAAAATTTTGCATATCAGACTGATATTTTGCTACATCCAATTCATATTTATAAAATCCAAAGCCCAAATTAAAGCCTATGTTCCGATAATATACTGCACCACCTATTTCTAATCCGGGATTGCTTTGTGTTTGTAAACCAAGGTCAATAAAAGATAATTCTCCAGCATTTTTTTCGCTGTAGGTTGGAATATTTAAACCCAGGCTGAAGTATCCACTGTAACCAATTTTTTTATGCTGAGCCCTACACTCACCCAGCAAAAAAAAAATTACCGCAAAACAAAGAAGTCTTTGCATCATAAGGTCAAATTTAATAATTGAGTAGTATCAGCAATGTTGCTCCCATCAGACAGATAAATGTCGATAATAAACCTGCCCTGGATTTCCTGCTCAAATGGCTCTTTCAGGAACAGATCAAAGGATTCAACAAGATATTTATCAGAATGATTGAGGTATTCTGCAAGTGTGATAACATTCATTTCATTATCCGAATCGCCTTTCGCAAAAAACTGAAAACCCACATTTAATTTTGAAAATCCATTATCACTTAACAATAAAATATCGATTCGCTTTATAGTATCTACTTTATTGTATTTTGATATGCAGTTGGAGGCGGCATAAGCATTATTTATAACATCAGGTAAATAATTTGCCACTTTATCAATTTTAGTGCTCATTAAATTTACCCTTAACCCAAAATTAGTTTGAGAAATGTTATTTTCAAGAGTGACCTCTTCATTTTCAAGGTTTTGAATAACAACATTTTGCCACTGATAATATAACACTTTATCGCAACACGCATTTAAAAATAAAAGTAGTAAGTATCCTAGTCCTATTGCTGTCAGACCTTTTATAAGTTTCACTTTTTGCAGTTTTTTTTTAGAAAAAAAGTACATTTATTTTGC
>JARGGF010000668.1 GCA_029210905.1 Bacteroidales bacterium
CGATTCACTCATAGCAGATTCAGTTTCGCAGGAAAAGCTTAAAGAAGAATTTGCTTCGTTTGGAGAGTCTGCTCTTGGTGAAAATGAATTTATAACCCTTGAGAATGATTTACTTAAGGTTAAGATTTCAACAAAAGGTGGTCGACCCTATTCAGTTCAACTAAAAGATTATATGCGATTTGATTCATTGCCTCTTTTATTATTTGATGGTGATGAAAACATTTTCGGCATGACATTTTTTGCAGAGAACAGGAAAATAGCTACCAATGATTTGTTTTTTAAACCAGTACATGACCAGAAAGAAGTAACTGCTTTAAAATCAAAAGAATCACTAAGCTTAAGGCTGCATGCGGGTGAAGGAAGATATATTGAATATACCTATACTATTGTTCCCGGAAGTTATTTGCTTGATTTTGATATTCATTTTGTAGGCATGGATAAATTAATTTCGAAAACGAATAGTTTCATTGATCTTAACTGGTATAAAAACGTTCCAAGCCTCGAAAAAGGAAAGGAATGGGAAAATCAGTACACCGGGATTTATTACAAGCACCATAAGGATGAAGTTGAATGGCTATCAGAAACTTCATCAAAAGATGAAATAAACGTAAGTACTAAAATTAAGTGGATTGCAATTAAGCAACAATTTTTCTCCTCCATTTTGATTGCAAAAGACGCTTTTTTAAATGCAAAATTATCTCAAACAATTAATGAAACAGACCCGCATTATTTAAAAGAATGTAATGCATTCTTCAGCATTCCTTTTGATGGAAAAAGTGATGAAACTTTCTCATTTTCACTATTTTATGGTCCTAATAAATATAAAATACTGAACAATATCTATGTAACTGAAGAAGATGATCTTAATCTAAAGAAATTGCTTCCTTTAGGTTGGGGTATTTTTGGTTGGATCAACAGGTTTGCTATTATTCCCATGTTTAATTGGCTGGGAAGTTTCATCTCTAACTACGGTTTGCTCATTTTTATCATGACCCTGATTATCAAACTCGTACTCTTTCCATTGACATTTAAATCTTATCAGTCATCAGCAAAAATGAGGGTGTTAAAACCTCAGATTGATGCTATCAATGCAAAGATTCCTAAAGATAAAGCTATGGAACGCCAGCAGGCAACAATGGCATTGTATAAAAAAGCAGGGGTAAACCCGATGGGGGGCTGTTTGCCCATGTTGGTTCAATTTCCATTCCTTATTGCAATGTACCGGTTTTTCCCTGCATCTATAGAGCTTAGGCAGGAGTCTTTCTTATGGGCTACCGACCTATCAAGTTATGATTCCATTTTAGACCTACCTTTTACAATTCCCTGGTATGGAGCTCATGTAAGTTTATTTACCTTATTGATGGCTGTTTCTATTGTATTTAGTACCAAAATTAATGGGGCACAAATGCAAGGCAGCGCACAAATGCCAGGTATGAAAATGATGATGTACATGATGCCTGTTATGATGTTATTTTTCTTTAACAAATATTCATCAGGTTTAAGTTATTACTACTTTCTGTCAAACGTAATAACCATAGGGCAAACCTTAATAATCAGGAGGTTTATAGATGATGAAGCAGTATTACAGAAGCTGAATGAAAACAAGAAAAAACCAAAATCAAAGTCTAAGTTTCAGGCGCGGCTTGAAGAAATGGCGAAACAAAAAGGATATCCGGCAAAAAAGAAATAAGGAAAAAAAGGGGGCACTGCTCCCTTTTTTTATATCGCAAATAAGTAAGTGCCAATAATTTGATTATCCGCCACAAAACCAAACCAACGAGAATCAGAATAATTGGTTCTATTGTCATTCAATAAAAAATAATAATTCATCTGAAAGGTGTATTCTTTTATTTCCTGCTTGCCCAGATAAAAAATATTGTTTTTATGCACCAATTTTTTGCGGCTTTCTTTTTCAATAATTTCTTTATATAAAAAGAATGATTTTTGCCCAAGATTAATATAGGTACCTTTTCGAGGAATAATAACTGGTCCAAGATTATCCTTATTCCAATAAAACTCTGTTGCCATAATTATTGAACTTGATTGTTTTACAAAAGATTCAACTACAGCTCTACGGATATTTTTAATATAAGGGTTGGCATTCAGAATTTTTAGCCCATTCATGTCAGTATTACAAGTAAAATATCCCAGATAAGCAGCACGTATATTAAACAGGATTTTATTACTGATTAAATAATTAGAAACACTATTAATACTATCTGTTTCAAAAGAATAGGTAAAACTGACTCCTTCCTGTTCATTTAACCTTTGCCCATTTATGTATATTATCGAATTAGAAATTTCAATTGTATCGCCTGGCAGTCCAACTTGTCTTTTAAGGAACAGGTTATCATCTTCTTTTTCTGTCCTAAATACTACAATAGAATTACGTTTGGAAGCGGGTTGCTTAGTGTAAAAAACAGTTTCTCCCTTAAAAATACTCTGTTGCATACTATCATCTTTCATGACTACTTTCGAAATGAAGAAAACTTTAAGTAAAATTACCAGAACAATAGCCAGGCTAACAGGCAAAAACCAATTTTTTAATGCGATCTTCATCAAATGCTCAAACTTATTTACTAATGTTTAATAAATCATCCATCCCAAATATTCCAACTTTGTTTTGCATATACCTTGCGGCCATTAAAGCACCCATTGCAAGGCCTTCTCTGCTTTTTGAAGTGTGCAATATCTCAATTGTTTCTATAGGTGAATTGTACTTAACTACATGTTCGCCAGGATGTTCACCAATTCTGTGTGATTTTACTGCAATTTTTGAGGAACTGTCGGTTAATTCTTTTTCCCAAGCTGTTTTCCTGACTAAATTTTTTAATATCCCTTCTGCAATAGTTATTGCTGTTCCACTTGGTGCATCAAGTTTATGGATATGATGAGTTTCTTCAATTGCAATATCAAATTCGGGAAAATTATTCATTATTTGTGCCAGGTACTCATTTACCTTAAAAAAGATATTCACCCCCAGACTATAATTTGAAGCATAAAAAAAACCACCATTCTTTTGTTTGCACAATTGCTCAATTTCACCAAAACGATTAAGCCACCCTGTAGTTCCTGATACAACCGGAATTCCTGAATTTATGCACTTCGAAATATTATTGAAAGCTACCTCTGGTGTAGAGAATTCTATAGCGACATCGGCCTTTTTAAGGTTTTCTTCAGTAAATTGATCAAGGGTTGTATCATCTATTTTAACAACTATCTCATCTTTTTTTTCAAGGGCCAGTTTTTCAATGGTTTTGCCCATTTTTCCATATCCAATTAATGCAATTTTCATTCTTATATAACTTGAGTTTAACTGACGAAATTAACATATTTTTTAACATTTTTAAACCAATTTCCTTCCATCTAAATAATTCAGTTTTAAATAAGCTGATTTCTAGCGCGGAATTCTAATAACTAAATGTTTCGCATGTTGGATTATTCTTATGCTAATTAGCTATTTAATTGTCTACAAATTTATTAAATTCCTGTGCCTGAATTGAATACTTTTTCCAATATTGGATGGATTAATCTTGGTGGATTTTTGTGAATTAGTGATTTGGTGGCATATTTCCATTTGCCACCAAGGTACAAAACAAAAAGAAAAAATCCCGCAATATACTGATTGCCTATCTTATTAGCATGTAGCTTGTAGGTGCGAAACTTTAGCCTGAATAATTATGCTTCGCATGAGCTAAAGGTTCATAAACTTGTTCATATCCGTGATTATCAATGTAATATAAAAT
>JARGGF010000669.1 GCA_029210905.1 Bacteroidales bacterium
CTCTATCGCCACGTTGATTCGTTTGGTGACTTGGGCTTTTACTTCCCAGCAAATTCGTCATCTGACGCCTCTGTTTCCTGCTTTAAGTTTACTCACTGCTCATGTCCTAATTCAAATCAGCGAACATGGAAAGTTCAGGAAATTCGGCAAAAATCTCTACTACTTCGTTGGCGCGTTCACCGCAGGCTGCAACAATAATCATATCTGCATCGGCCTGCTTTGAAAGTGCATGTTGTAGTACGGTTTTCCCTGTTCCAAAAGGCCCTGGTATAAAGCCTGTTCCACCTTCCACTATTGGATTTAAGCTATCTATCACTCTCACGCCTGTTTCCATAAGTTTAAACGGGCGTGGTTTTTCCTTATATGCTTTAATAGGAAGCTTTATCGGCCATTTCTGGACCATGCTTACCGGAATTTCATTATTTTCTGCATCTGTTAATATGGCAATGTTATCATTAATTTTGTATTCACCATGTACTGCAATACTCTTTATGGTGAAAGTGCCTTTTAATTTAAAGGGAACCATAATTTTATGTGGCATCCAGTTTTCTTTAACTTCGCCTAACCATGATGACGGAACTACTGTATCTCCTTCTTTTGCTAAAGGTTTAAATTCCCAAAGTTTATCATTTTCCAGAGCAGGAGTGTAATCGCCCTTTTTCAGAAAAACTCCTTCCATTTTAGAAAGGTCATGTTGCAGGCCGTCATATATTTTAGATAATATTCCGGGACCAAGTGTTGCCTCAAGCATATGCCCTGTAAAATCAACCTCTGTACCGGGTTTTAGACCCCTTGTACTTTCAAATACCTGAACATAAGTGTTTTTACCACTAATTCTAATAACTTCCGCCATTAGCCTTACATCAATCATGTTGATATAACAAATTTCATTTTGAGATACTGGTCCATCCACTTCAACTATGACGAGATTTGCTATAATTCCTGAAACTTTACCTTTTGTATTCATCTTGGATTTATTGTAATTGTATTTTTAATTATTTGCAAATTCTCTATTTTGTAGAAGAATAAATTCATCTGAAAACTTATAACTTGTTTTCATATCATTGATTAATTTATTGAGAATGACTTCGCCTGTTTCATTATCCAGTTTTATCCAGCGTTCAAGTATTTCCAATTTTATAATATAGCTTAATACTTTTTCAATAGTAAAATAATTAAAAATTGTTTGTTCGTCCAGAAATTTCCATTTAATAAGATCTATGGCTTTTTCCTTATCAGTAATATCCATTTCAGATGTAGCAATTTGTAATAATTCATCAACAAATGGAACTTCATCAGCAAGCAACTCGACTTTAGGGCCTCTCTTTATTAATATATTGTATATATTGTTCTCATTCTTAACTGAAATAAGCTGATTTTCAATATTATAATTATATTTTCTGCAGTTTACAGCGCTTAGAATATTCTTTATATCTCTGTTGAACCTGAACCATTGTTTTAAGAAGCTATTTTTTACTTGAAAAACATATTCGTAGTACAAACTTTGTAAATTATTTTCGCAGAATAAATTAGAGTTTTCCACCTTTCCCTCGTTAAAATTGTTGATTATATTTGCCATATAATAAACAATATCTGTTGGGTCTTTAATTTGTTCATCCAAATACTCAAGGGTATAATTTCCCATAGGTATAAACGGCTTATTTTGTTTTAAAAGCAAGTTGAGTAAATTTTTATTATCGTATTGCAGATAGAGCAACTTTGCTAAATTGTAATCTGATGTGTGCAGCTGTTCAGCAAGTTCATCCTTAAACTTAAGGCTTAATTCTTTGGGCTTTACGCCTTCAATTTTTATGTCGTATAGGCCTGAAATCAAGCAATAGTAGTTTCTTTTATACATAATAAAACCCATGTTCATTTAGTTCTCAAAAATTATTTTCTTTGTTTTTTCTTTAACGTAATTTTTAAAATAATTTTCGAAATCAGTATCAGTGAAACTGATGTGATAACCTCCGTTTTTTGGACCAATTTTAAAACCGCTTTTTACTGTGGGGATAAAGTTAATTTCAAGGCCGGAATTTAATTGTTCCTTTACTTTTGTATGAAAAAAATCGCTAAGTTCTTCTTCGTCCTTATCTGGAAGTAGCATGCTAACATGCATTTCTTCAGGTTTTTGCAGATTCCAATTTTTAATAAGGGTAAGTATCATTTCCTGAACAAATTTTTTATCATTAAATGCATCTTTTACTGGGGCTTCTACCTGTTTGTGTGTAATAAGTTCAGCAATTTGCTGCTTTAAATTATTGGTAAATTGTCGTGCAGCAAGGCGTATTTCTGAATCTGTGATTTTTTTAATTTCACTGGCCTTTATGTGTAATTGTTCTATAAGCTCTTTTTCCTTCTTCTTTGCCGTATTAATTATATTATCAGCTTCATTTTTTGCATTTGCCAAAATTAGTTCAGCTTCTTTTTTGGCTTTTTCAATTCCTTCAAGATAAATTTTATCTGTCAGTTTCTTTAATTTATCATTAGACTCCATGGAATAATATTGTTTGAATAACTATTTGATTAACATTTATATAAAATTTATTTACCTATTTGTGTAACTTTATGTGTTATTTTCCTACTAATGTCAGTCATAATTTTATTTTGAGAATCCAAGGAGTCTATAAAACTTGTTATTAGCGTTTCTTTTCTCGGCACCAGGCTAAAAATAGGACTATTTGACCTATGAATAACCTCTGTAGCAAATTTCCCAATATAATTATCAAAAAGAATAGACTCCTGATGGGTCATTATTAGTACTAAATCAGGATTTAGTTTGCCAATATGAGATAATATCACATCATGCATTGATTGATTGTTTGCCTTAAGTAATTCTACGTTTGCCTCCAAACCCACTTCTTTCATTGACTCTTCAATTAACAAAGCTTTCTGGTATGCCAGACTTTTTAATGGGGCAATATTTAGGTCAAGAACAGAAACTACATTTACTTTTGCATTAAATTTTAGGGCTAAGTATTTAACCCAGGCAATCTTTATATCAATTTTTTTGGTGATGTCAACTGGTATAAGAATATTTTTTATTGTATTTTCAATATTCTTTTTGGGAATAGTTAATACCGGGCATAAAGCGCCAGAGATAAGTTTATCGGCATTTTCATTTTTCAAAAAGCTAAATTTTGTTAGTATCCTTCTTCTTTTTTTTATAATAATCAAATCACAATTTGTTCTTTCTGCAGTGATGAGTATTTTCTCAATCAAATTTCCAGTAGTAATTTTTAATTTTATATTGCTCGGCATTTCTCCCCCGAAAAAAATTGTTGTAAATTTTCTCAAACTCTTTTCCGCCTTTTTTATTTGTTTTTTTAAGTTTTTTGGTCGCATTATTTTGTGAAAAACTGAGACTTTCGTTAAAACATTTAAAAGTATAATTTCACAACCATATATCTCTTGAAAAATCAAGGCCTGTTTTAGGGCAACGATATCTTCGTTTCCAATTGAAACTGGAACAATTATTTTTTTAATCTCTGGTGTATAATTAGTCATTGAACCCTCCAATATTAATTTTAGAATATTTTTTAAAATCACCAATAATAAGTCTTACCTAGTCGATTTCATTTCCCACATTTTACTTAATTGAGCGTTCATTTAGAATGTTGATAATTGCTTTATGTGGATGATAATAAGAGCTTTCTTTATTAGACATATCCTTATTGGTAATTAATGCAGAATGCTTTCTTTTTGGTGAAACATACTCAATTTCGAGGTTATATTTTT
>JARGGF010000066.1 GCA_029210905.1 Bacteroidales bacterium
TGTGTTGTATTGATAAGCCCACTCAAGAGTTTTGGCAACTCTTTGTGCTTCATTTTCAATCTCTTGAGGAAAAATAACTTTAAAATGTTCAGATTTAATATTTTTCCACAGAATATCAGGAGGATTTTGCTGGGCCCTGGCAAGAAAGATGGATAAAAACATTAGCAATAGAGTGAGGCTGCTTTTCATAATAAACTATTATTATTTATAATTGAATGTAGATTATCCAAAGATAAAAGATTCAAAGTTCATGACCAATAACTTGAATATTCTTTGTTGATCATCAAATCAAAGTTTTATTTATACATGCTGATAATTTTGGTAAAATATTGTGAGATGCACCTGAACATTCTGAAACATATTAGTCTTAAATTTTTCAAGCTTAATTAAAATTTCAATAACAATTCACTTTTTACTTATAACTTTATGGCTTGGGTATTATATTTGTATTCCTTTGTTTAGACTAATTTTTTTTTTAGTTTATACATAATATTGTACTTTTATCAAATAATATGTTAATTCTGAGACTTTTGCAAGCCCCGGAATTACAAAATTCGTGAACGTAGTATATGAAATTCAGGATACAGACCAAGCTTCTTGTTTATATTTTAAGTACATCTTCGTTGATTTATTTATTGGCTTTCGGATATTTAAGTATTTCCGATTACAAGGCATCTACGGTTGAAGCTAAAAAGCTTACTGATACTTACGCTGAAAAGTATGCCAATAATATCATGAATGAATTAAACAGCGACTTATCAATAGCCAGAACGCTGGTACAATCTTTTTCGCAATATAAAAGTTTTTATTCGGCCAATAAACAAACTATTTATTATGAGATGTTGAGAAATGTTCTGGAAAAAAACCCTCAGTTTCATAATGTTGCACTAAATTTTGAATTATCTGAAATTGATAAAAAGTACAACAAGGATTATGGGAGGCTCCGGTTTATTCTATATAAATCGAGTGGACTTATACTTACCATGATTGATACACTTGAGTTAGACGGCGACAATGTTGGCGGACCTTATTATGACATGAAAATAAACCCACGTGAAGAGTATTCTGAGCCCTATTTATTTTCTCCAACTGGCAGTAATGTTGATCAAACGCTTGTTTCAAGCCTTTCAGTTCCAATTATGGACGAAAATCGCTATGTCGGTTTATTGCAATTTGATGTAAACCTGGAACGGTTTAAGGCAATGGTAAATGAAATTAGACCCTACCCAGGATCTCATGGTTTTTTACTTTCGAATAAAGGAGCGTATATCGCCATACCCGATGAAAATATTGTAGGTAAATCTATAGAAAAAATGATTCCGGAAGAAAATCTGGAACAAAACATTATGGGAAACATCAGGGCAGGGAAAATCTTTTCCTATTTAAGAAACGAATCGGATGAAAGCTCTAATTATGTAAGCTACTATCCCCTAAAATTTGGAAATGCACCGGCATACTGGTCATTGGGAATATCAGTACCTTACAAAGTAATGATACAAAAGGCCCAAAAGAATCTAAATTTTTCGATCTTAGTTGCCATTATCGGGTTCTTAATATTGGCACTGGTTATTTGGCTGATTTCCAGAGGAATATCAAAGCCTCTAATAAAAACTGCTGATACAATAAAAACAATTGCAAAAGGAAATATTTCTTCAAATCTGAAACTTCCCACCCGGGGACGTGATGAAATTACCGATATAAACAATTCTGTAAATACCCTGATTGATGGGCTGGAAAATAACCTGAAATTTGCACTTCAAATTGGCAGGGGAAATCTGGAATACAATTTTGAGCTAACCAGCAAAAATGATGTTTTGGGAAAAGCTTTGCTTGATATGAGAAAAAGTCTTAAACAAGCAGCAGCCGATGAAGATAATAGAAAAAAAATTGACCTTAAGCTAAATTGGGCAACAAAAGGATTTGCACAGTTTGGTGAATTAATGCGCGAAAATACAGATAAACTTTCAGAATTTTCCTATAATATTATCAGCAACCTGGTTCGTTATTTAAATGGAAGTCAGGGGGGTCTTTTTATTATTAACGATGCCAGAAAAGAAGATATTTTTGTTGAATTATCAGCAAGCTACGCCTATGACAGGAGAAAATACCTTGAAAAGAAGATTAAGATGGGAGTTGGTTTGGTTGGACGTTGTATTAATGAGATGGAAACCATCTATATGACTGATTTTCCGGATGACTACATGAATATTTCTTCCGGGCTTGGTCAGGCTACCCCAAAATGTTTGCTATTAGTACCTATTGTTTTTAACCAGCAAGTATTTGGAGTAATTGAAATGGCTTCGTTTAGGGAGATGGAACAATACCAGATTGATTTTGTGGAACGAATTGGCGAAAGTATCGGGTCCACCATTTCAAATGTAAAAATGAACGAGCAAACGGCTACCTTACTTGCAGAATCAAAAATACAATCGGAAGAACTGGTTGCCCAGGAAGAAGAAATGAGGCAGAACCTGGAAGAAATGAAAGCTACCCAGGAAGAACTAGAGCGAAAAGCGATGGATTATGAAGGCATTATTAATGCCCTGAATGCTGTTACGCTGGTTGCTGAATTTGACATGCAAGGCAGATTGATTGAAATAAACCGCGATTTCTTAAAACTTTTAAATAAATCAAAAGACGAGATGATTGGTACTTTCCAGGGAGCCTTTGCTGTAACCAAAGAAGACAGACGAAATGTGTTCAGGGATTTCTGGAACGATTTGCGGCGTGGAATGATTAAAAAAACAATACAGCACCTTGTGATAAAAGACAAAGATATCTGGCTTTCAGAAGCCTACACTCCAATTTACGATAAAGATGGAAATCCGTATAAAGTGCTTAACATTTCTGTGGATATTACGGAATCTATGCAGCAAAATGTAATGGAGAATTAAATGGAGGTTAAATATACCATACAGTGCAATTTCATCATACGCTGATATTTTGATATTCTGTAATATAAATAAAATAATTCTCAGGCAGTAAGACTAACTTATTGAAAATCACTCAGGCTTTTAAAATAATTATTGATTACGCAGGAATTAATGTTTACATTTCGGGCTTTAGCTGCGCTGAGGCCCTCTGGGGTTTACCCTTAGATTCTGCGGGCATTTCTATCCAGGGTTGCATTTCATTTTGCCCTGGACTTCCACAGATTGGCCTTTCAGGCCTGTTAGACTGAAACCCTAAATTTAAAAAAGCCGGAAGTTCAAATTGAATCCTCCAGCTTTTTTTATAATTGCTGTTATCCTGATATTTTTCTACTTATCCTCTTCTATTGGAAATTGATGAGTGTTAGCAAACTTTTCCTGAATGGCAATAAGATTATCAAGTTCCACATCAATTTTTTTATTCGCCTGTTCAATCAACTGCTCAAATTCCTCAACTTCCTTATCCCCATACTCTGATTCTGGCAGTTTTAAAAGCTCTATAATGCGTTTGTGCTGCACTTCCAAAATAGATTTGTAGGCATTAAATAATACCAAAGCACCATCTTTAAAACTTGAATCATCAGCAAAAGGCTTTAGCTTTGTGGCGAAATCAATACCTTTTTGGATTTCTTTCATTGCTTCATTATAGGCCTGATCCATTTCTTTTGGGTCAAATTTATCGTAGGTATCAATCAGAGCTTCAATTTTTGCTGATATACTATCATCTTGTTCAATTATCTTGTCGTTATACTTTATTGCCTGTTCAACAGTGGGTCCACAGGAATTAAAAATAACAATAGAAATCAGTAAAAATGTAAAAGTAAATTTTCTCATAAGTAATTATTTTAATGGTTAAAATAGTCAAATAATATTTGCCTGAGGCTATAAAAACACTTGCTAATAGAAATACAATTTTTATTAAGCATTTATTATCAATATCTTATAAAATTCATTAAGAATTATTTTTTATTAAGAACAAGGCCAAATTGATAATATGATACAAATATAGTAAAATGAACTATTTGCCAAAAGTTATAAAATCATTAGTTACTATTATTGTAGGACCTTGTTAATTTATAGCAATGAGCTTATTTTTGGTCATTGGTTATTGGTCATTAGTAATTAGTAATTAGTCATTGGTCATTAGTAATTAGTAATTAGTAATTAGTAATTTGACAATTTGACAATTTGACCAGTGGCCTTGTTAATTTGAAATATCAAAATGGTGCTTTTTGGCAAAATCATTCTGAATTTGGATCAATTTGTTCATCTCCTGTTCGTTTTTCTCATTAATCTTATTGATAAGCTCCTCATATTCAGCAACCTCTTTCTCACCATAACGAGTGTCTGGCAATTTTAATAATTCAATGATTCTCTTGTGTTCAACATCAAGAAAAGACTTATATACTTTAAATAAATCAAGGGCACCGTCCCTAAAACTTGCGTCTGATTTAAAAGCAGTAAGTTTTTTTACAAAAATTATAGCATCCTGAACTTTTAGCAAAGCATCATTGTATGCTTTATCCATTTCTTTTGGATCAAATTTAGCATAAGATTCCATTAATGCTTCAAATGCAGTTATTACTTCATTGTTTTTGTCAATAATCGCATCATTGTATTTTATGGCTTCGTCAACATTCTGTGCTAAAACACAATTAATCAGTGACATAAATAACAATACCAGAAAATATTTTCTCATATACTCCTCATTTTTTTTAGTTTATGCAATATACGACAAAACAAAAAATAATGATTTTGTTATTTCAATTTCTTATTCACATAATTTTACAAATTTATTCTAAAGCCCGCAATATAATTTGTATATTTAATAAAGTAAAACATAATTGATTCATCAATAATTATTGATTCTTTGTCATTAAAGTTTAGAAATGATTTTCCTGAAAACTAATTTTATTGAAATTATGAATGTATTATGAGCAATAAAAAAACCTATTCCTTCCTGCTTAAATTTGCTGCCGCCGTAATTATTTTTCTGGGAATCAGCTATATAGTTAATAGTTTAATGGAAAAGAGTGTTGTGATAGAAGAAAGTACCATTCCATTTTTACAAATACCTGATAATAAGATTGATTCAGTAATTTCATTGCTAAGCCTGGATGAAAAGTTAAATTTATTGGTGATAACCAAATTTGAACATGTTCCAGATTCAATACATAATAATAGTCAAAGTGGGGATAATTTTGAAAATATTGACAGCACAGGTTCGGCAGCAGAAAATTCCAGGTATCTGTCGCCGTCCATTGTTGAAATTCCTAACTATTCCAATTTAAATGCCATTACAGACACCACATTTATTAAAAGATATATAGAAAGTACCTTGCAAACGGCTGAGACAACAGCAAAAAATTGGCAATTTATCCCATTTAGACTGGCTGATTTGAATGGAAGTTCAGATTCAAGTTTTATGCAATTCTACAACTACAGGTTAAATTTTTACCAAAAAATATTCCGGACTAAGCACAGCCTAATGGGCATTAAAATAAAACCGGAGCATTATAAAATATTAGATTCACTCAAAAACGATTCCAACCACATTGTTGCTAACTATTTACAAAAATTAAAAAATAATATAGATTTTGTTTATTTTGACTCAAAACCAGAAACAGAAATACTGCATGATTTTCAGGGAATGATTATTTCACAAATTCCTGTTGAACAAGAATTTAACAACGAATTGGTGCAAGAGCTGATAGAAAGCCCGGTGGATATTTTTATCACCCAACAAAATGATACAGAAATATTTAAATTAAAAATTAAAAGCTTATTAAAAGCAAACCTGTTAGATGAGGGTTTATTAAATATTAAATTAAGAAAAATAATAAAAGCGTACATTTGGTCGCAACAAAAATCAAGTGATAAAAAAGAAGATCAGATTTTAAGCCGTCAACTATTAAATCAGCAACTTACAGAAAAATCAATTTGTTTGTTGAACAATCCCAATGGCTTGTTACCGATAAAATACATCAATAGTATTCCTTTTTATGTAGTTTGGATAAATCACAAGGTTAATAACACCTTTGATGATTTTGTCAATAAATACGCTACTGTTGGCAGCCTGCTATTTAAAGAAAATGAAAACAATTGGTCTGGTAAATTGCAATATCAACAAAAAAAAGGTATCATTATTTATGTTTTGGATTCGCTTTTAACTGACACTGCAGAGCTGCGGCAATTCGAAACACTCAAGCAAGGAATGAGGTCTGCAAATTCAATAATTGTAAATTTCTCTAAATGCCAGAACCTTAACTACATACCAGATAGTCTGGCGTGCATACAATTACACTCAACATCCGAAACCGATTACAAATTTGCCGCACAGGCAATTTTTGGGGGCATTGCTTTAGAAGGGCAATTGGGCCTTGAAACAAATCAAAAATATCGCTTTGATAAAAAAGAAACCACTTTAAAAACCCGATTAAAATACACAATACCAGAAGATGCTGGTTTAGATCCTGAAAAACTCAAACAAGTAGAGAAAATAGCTATTGAGGGTATTAGTTCCGGTGCCTATCCAGGTTGCCAGGTTTTTGTTGCAAAGGAAGGAAAAGTAGTTATAGATAAAAGTTTTGGTTATCATACCTATGCCCGCCAAATCAGCGTTAAGGAAAACGATGTTTATGATCTTGCTTCGGTCACTAAAATTGCTGCTACCACAATAGCTGCAATGAAAATGATTGGTGATGGAAAAATGAACCTCAATGATAAATTAGGGAAATTTTTCAAAAACACTAATATTGATTACACCAGGATAAAACCTGATACTGTGGTAAAAATTGATACCTTCTACACATCATCCATTGAGAACTGGAAAACTTTCCTAAAACAAAATGATACCTTAAATATCAACGATAGCAGTTTTATTACCACTGAAACAATTATTACTAAATTAACCCCAAGCCGTAACATATTTAAAGTACCATTGATTGATTTATTGCAGCATAAATCCGGAATTGTTCCGGCCATGCCGGTGTTCAGATATATGTATTATAAGGCTTACTATATTAAACAATTAAAGGAAAAACTAGCCTCAATACATGGAAAAACCGGGCCGGTATTTGACTACCGCAGCTTTGACCTGCCTGAAACATTCCCTGATAACACCAATTTGCCCGACAGCCTGAAACAAAAAATAAAAGAAGGTTTTAAAAAACAACATACAGAATATTTTTCAAAAACCTACAAAAAGGACAGTAGCGACATAAAATTAACCGAAAGTTTGTACTTAAAAAACAGGTATTTTGATACCATTTGGCGCGACACCAAACAATTGCCGGTATTTTCTAGAAAAGTATATCAATACAGCGATGTAAATATTATTTTGCTGCAAATGGCTATAGACTCGTTAAACAAAAAACCAATAGATGAATACCTTAAAAAAAATATCTACAACCAGCTAGGTTTGAAAACCATAACCTATTTGCCATTAAGATATTACGGAAAACATAAAATTGTTCCAACCGAGATAGACAGAAGCTGGCGTTATGGACTGCTGCACGGTTATGTTCATGATCCATCAGCAGCACTTCTGGGTGGAATGGTCGGAAATGCAGGTCTGTATTCTAATGCACATGATTTGGGAGTATTGTTTCAAATGATATTAAATAAAGGGACCTATGGCAATGTAAATTTTATCAGACCAGCAATAATTGATTTATTTACAAAAAGGCGCGATGATACCCAGCGTGGACTCGGTTTTGATATGCCCAACCGAAAAGCGGTTGTAGGTACAAAAGCCTCAAAAAAATCCTATGGCCATTCCGGCTACACAGGCACCTGCCTTTGGGTAGACCCGGAAAATGAAATTGTTTTTGTATTTCTATCCAATAGAAACCACCCCGATCCGAAGAATTGGCGCATCGTCAAATACAAAATCAGGGAAAGGATACATGATGCGGTTTATGGGGCTATTATTAAAAATGAAGATGTTTTGCCGGAAGGGGATTTGGTAGCGGGGAAAGAATAAAGTAGAATAATTGAGGACATTGTAAAAAATTAACTACTTGTTATTTCATTGATTATTGTATCAAGCTGTACAATTGCTTTTATAACAATTTTCTTCACACAAAATAATATGCAACACATTTTATCCATCTAAACCTCATTACAACACTTTACTAAAAACTCTAGCCCGAACAAAATGTTTTTCAACACTATGTAGTTTATTTTATTCACACAAAAATACCTTTTCCATTTTTCGTTGCATAAGAACTATCAACT
Source organism: Bacteroidales bacterium (assembly GCA_029210905.1). Lineage (GTDB taxonomy): Bacteria > Bacteroidota > Bacteroidia > Bacteroidales > NBLH01 > NBLH01. The sequence continues at coordinate 8,169 of JARGGF010000066.1, forward strand.
TATTCGTTATAAATCTCTGCCAATTTTTTCTCCAATTCCTCACCATGCAGATTGGAACCAATAATCTCTCCTTTTGGATCAACTAATATTGTTAAAGGCACATAACTGACATGGTATGCTTTTGCAGCTTCGCCCTTTTCATCATGCAGATTGACAAGGTTTTGCATCTGATGCTTTTCAATGGCCTTTAACCAGGCCTGCTTATCTTTATCTATAGAAATACTAAGCACTTTAAAGCCTTTTGAGGCATATTTATTTTGTATTTCAATGGTTTGTGGCATTTCCTTTATACATGGTGCACACCAACTAGCCCAGAAATCGATTAAAACATATTTGCCTCTGTAATTAGATAAACTTACCATCTGATTATTTTTATTAGTCAATTCAAATGTTGGCGCTAGACCACTTGAAGCAATCTGACTAATACTAATGGCATTCTGCCTCACTTTTCTAACTTGTTCTTTAACAAAATACGATTTAGGAAAGCGTTTTTCCAAAGTATCAGCTAACCAAATGTAAGGACTTAAATCACTTTTATCAAAGGATAATTCAATTATAGCGATTGCTGCATTACACGAAAAATTTGTATTAATTGCCCAATTCATATAATAATCGTCTTTAGCTTTAATAATTACTTTTATTTTTGTATCAAGCTCATTAATCTCACTTGACCTAGGATATTCATCCTCTATACTATCCTGTTTATTTTTTAAGCCAATAATTCTTTTGTTAAAATGCTTAAGTGCCCAACTAATTCTTTCGTAATATTCGATAGTAGCAGGAGAACCCATGACAGATTTTTTTGCATCGAAGGCAATATGATTCAAAGGCTTTTCGGTATCTAGATCAACTGTAATTGTATCATTATCAAAATGAAACCAGAGTTGGGCAATTTCCCCCCTAAATGTTAATGTATAAATATTTTCATCAGCAAGGTTAGTATTAAGACCTTTAAAATTAATGAAATTATATCCACTTTTAAGGAACACAGAATCAATATCTATCTTATTTAAACCCCAATAAGTAAAAACAAGCCATTGAGGTTTCTCTGATTTAATTCTGCCTTTAAGAATCTGAAGTTTTTTATTAAATTGCGCCTCATTCCCTAGGTAAAACAATTGAAAAAAAGTCAAAAAAATAATTATTTTATAGCTTTTCAGAAAAAAAATCATACCTCATTAATTTTTGTTAAATCTGTGTTTTAACGATATAAAATCTCCTAGCAATTCATTTAAATATAAAAACAAATTATGCTTATTAAAACAAAATAAAAAATGCAGCAGTGCATTTTCCTGCTGCATTTTTTAAATATTTCTTAGCATCCAACACTATAACTTGCATCAGGTACTTGAGAAAGAATTTCGGCTGATGCTCTGTGAGCTGCATCATAACTACTAAACCCACATGCATAACCTGTATAAGATGATCCTCCATCGAAAGATACCGTGCATCTATACAAAGATTCACCGTACGCACATATACCACCACCAGTTAAACTTTTCATTTGTTTACGGTTTAAAACCGTTGCCGATTTTTTCAATTCTGAAATTGTTTTCATTTGTTTTCAAATTTTAAATTTAACAATAAAACTATTTAAACGGATCTTCGCTAAAAGACCCAATCCATGGATACTTAATTTATAAAATAAATTAAATCTTCAATGTCATATTCAGTAGGCAAGAGATGCCCATCAAAAATAAGCATGGGTGTATAGTTCACTTTATTTGCATTACACCATGCTATTTGTTTGTCAAGCAGTTGGTCTCCTGTTTCCATTTTTTCTACCGGATATGCAGCTTTTAATTTTGCTATACATTTTACTGGCATTTTATACCAAATTTCACTTATTTCATTTGCTTTTTGCGTACTATATTCAGTATAATTGGAAATAAGGTAAGCAGCGGTCTGGTGCCTGATATCATTTTTATCGTTGGGTACCGCATAAATAATCGATAAATTTAGTTTGTTTTCGAAATGCCGTTTCAGTTCACCTAGTTTTCCATAAATATATGCGCATGGGGCACAATAAGGGTTTGAAATTAATACAAGGTGATGCCCTGCATTTTCGTATTTGTTAATAGATATTGCAGTGCCAATTGGCAAACTATACTCAGGTTGTTGGCTTAATTTAAAACTGAAAACATCTGTGTCGCGCTTAAACGACAAAAGTTTCTTTTTAACTCCATTAATTTCCGCAACCCGTAAAATAGTTGGTTTAATGACCATCCATAACAAAACAGGTATTGAGAAATACATGGCTAATTTCAGAAACATTTCTGTTTCAATCGGGTTTGCCAAACTTTTCAAATGGCCTGATAATATTATCGCTTCTACAATAAAAACCAGTTGTACAATCAGGCATAAAGTGCACCATTGTTTTACCACAATTAACTGGTAAAAAATAGAATAAAACACATAAAATACTGAAGCCAAAGCAAATAAGGCCAACAAGCTTATTATGGTAGTATTATCGCCAGCGCCTAAAAGCAACAAAAATCCGCCGCCAAAATAGAAAAAACCTATTTCGGACCAACTGAGCCAGCCAAACAGTTTTGCCCCTTTTGATTCAAGTACTCCTGAACATTTTACATTTTTTCCCATGGCACAAATCCGATCGAGCAAACCTCCTTCTGATGGAAAAAATGTTTTATATAGCAAAAGAATTGAAACAATAAGCCCTATTGCTTTGGTTATTAAAAGGGCTGCAAAAGGAAACAGTTGGGTGCTTTCAGTAGAGACAAGGCTTGTGAATTGAAATCCAATTATGTATAAACAAATAAGCAGGATGAAGGGTAACCCTAAATTAAAGAACAATTGTTTCTTTTTACTTTGCTCATAATTTATTTCACCTGATGCTGCATTTGGTTCAGCAAGCAAAACAATATTGTTCCACTTATTGTTAAAACTGTCAATTGTTTCTGTAATTTCATTATTATTCAGTAAATATTTAACTGAACCATTGTTTGCTTCCGTTATAATTGCAAAATCTTCACCA
>JARGGF010000670.1 GCA_029210905.1 Bacteroidales bacterium
CACAATGGCGCGATTGTCAAACACGGGCAATAAATACACTATGCACATTTGTACGGGAGAGGGAAAGCTAAAATCGTGGGAAGAGGCAGGATGGGATTATCCTGCTCCTCAATTACCCAGCCTTGATATTTATACTGACGTATCAGTAGATAATTTTGCACAAAACATATCGGGACAACATTACATTATTGCCTACGGTGACCATGCCGAAGCTTTTAAAGATTTTTGTTATTTAAAAAATATTGAAGTCGTTTGTTAAAAAGAAGTTATGAGAAAGGAATACGATGCTGTCGTTGCTGGTTATACATGTGTCGATTTAATACCCGATTTAAAAAAACATCAGCATTCTAATAACATTTCAGATTTTTTTAAACCCGGGAAAATAATTGAAATCGGAGGGATGGATTTTGTATTGGGAGGAGTGGTGCCAAATACCGGGATTGCTATGAAAAAATTTGGCAGCAAGGTGTTTCTGAACGGTTTAATCGGCAATGACTTTATAGGCAAAACAGCAGAATCACAGTTAGCACGGTATGGTGCAACCGAAGGAATGGTTGTTTCCAAAGAAGGTAAAACAGCATTCAGCATTGTTATTGCACCTCCGGGAGTTGATCGTATATTCCTGGAATCGCCGGGGTGCAATCAGGATTTTGATATAACCCATATTAATTTTGAAATGGTTTCAAAAGCCAGGTTGTTCCATTTTGGCTATCCGCCACTAATGAGGCAATTCTTTTTGGATAACGGGCGTAAACTGATAAAAATGTATTCTAAAATACAGAAAATGGGTGTTGTTACTTCGCTTGATTTTAGTTTGCCCGATCCTGAAAGCGAATCGGGGAAAGTAAACTGGCAGGAGATATTGGACAATACATTACCCTTTGTAGATATATTTGTCCCCAGCCTGGAAGAACTGATGCGAGTAATGATGCCTCAAAAGTTTTTGGAAATACAAGCCGCTTGTGAAAATTCGGATTTTGAAGACGAAGTTCCATTTCAACTTGTAAGGGAACTCGGAAAACAAATGATTACCCTTGGAGTTAGTATTTTACTAATTAAAATGGGGAAACGCGGAGTTTATCTTTGTACAGGAGACATTTCACAAGTAAATAAAAAACTGGGAAATACATTACAAAACAAACACTGGACTAACCAGGAAATTTTATGTAATTCCTACACTGCCGAACATTCTAAAATTAAAAATGCGTCGGGAGCGGGAGACATAGCTATTGCAGCTTTTCTCACTTCAATTTTAAATGCCGATAATCCTGGAACAGCCATTAAGTATGCCGCTATTGCCGGTAGGGATAGTTTGTATTGTCAAAATATTTTTAAAGGTATGACCAGTTGGGAAGAGCTTACCCATAAAATAAGTTCAGAATCAAACGAACTTATTTTCCTAAACAGTGAAACATTCACGATAAAAAATGTTGGAAATGGCAACTAAAGGAGCAGATAATTGCACTTTTTTTTGAAGAATTATATAAAATAAAACTAAATCAAAAATCATGTGATTATGAAAAATAGAATGGTAATCAAACAAAATAATATCAATCTTATTCTACTGATAATACTTATTTCAGCAACAGTTTTTGGTTGTTCTACTGCCCCCCAGCTCCCGCGCGATTGTATCGGGTGGTTTTATAAGCAATATATGTCTGGTTTCAAAAATTATTAGTAAACTTTTCAAATGAGCCGTAAGTACAAGCTTCCTTCTTACGGCCGACAGGCATAATCCGGAGGGCGTTTATTTTGTGTCTTTTGCAGTTCGAGGTTGGTTAGACTCTCCTCCGCTAAAGCGGATTTGACCGTGACTTTTCTAAAACTAAAATAGTAGAAAATTTTCTTTAAATTAGAGTTCAACATTTTCTATATGTTTTATGATTCGAGTTGATTTTTTAGTAATCATTATATTTACCTGCCTGGGGCTTTATAAGGTTTATTAATCCAGCATCTTTGAGTAATTTCATATCTCGTTGATTTGTAGCTCTTTTTATTGTACGATTCGATGATTCGCTAAAAACTGAGATAAAGACACGCCACTGTTCAAAACGATATCCATTAACTCTGATTTTAGTCTTTGAATTACAGCGTCATTCACAACGTAATTCTATATCCTCAACAAACAAAAAATACGGATTTATAGTTAATCAATCTTTTATTCGTCACAAATATTTGCTAAATTTGTGACAAGATACAGTTATAAATGACAGATACAGAAAACAATATCGGCAAGTTTATCAAGTCGAAACCCAAAGGAGTGTTGCTGTTTCCTGATGATTTCAACCACCTTGGCACACCGGTCGCTATCCGTAAAGCATTGCAACGTCTCAGGGAAAAGGGGCTAATAAAACAAGTGACACACGGAATTTATGTACGCCCTAAAATAAGCGAGCTAATTGGCGAATTAATGCCATCAGCCGAAGAGGTTGCTAAAGGTATAGCCAAACGTGATAAAATAAAACTGGTTCCCACAGGCACATATGCTTTAAATGCATTAGGCCTAAGCACACAAGTCCCCATGAATCTGGTTTTTTTAACCGATGGGGCAGCACGAACGATTAAGGTTGGTAAACGCACCATAAAATTGAAACGAACTACACCCAAAAACCTTTTGGCTAAAGGTGAAATTAGTGGCTTGGTAATTCAGGCATTGCGAGAGATTGGAAAAGACAAGCCAACTGAAACCGAGATACAAAAAATAACAGCACTATTAAAAAAAGAAGATAACTTAAAAAAGTAAATTAAAAATTAGAAAAAGTGATGTTAATTGCTTATCTTCAAGTCGTTACAAATAAAAATTTCGACAAAAAACATCACTTTCAGGATGAAAAATACAAAGAAAAAATTAAACGGCCAATCACAAGTTGTTAAAGCCTCATTTACAGGGAATAACATCACCAGGTATTCAGGACTTAATACCGTGGCAAAATACATGAACAAGCAAGGCATTATAAAATCAGTCAGCACTCTATTCCCAACCGAGTGGCATAGTGCAACAAAGTTTGGGGTTAACCAGATTTTGTTTTCAATTGTCATGTCTTCGTTTTGTGGAATAAACCGTATTTGCAAAATTGCCTCATTTACAGGAGACGGTTTAGTGAGGGTTTTGCTAAAACTGAACAAGGCAATAAACGAAAATGCCATATCCACGACACTTAAGAATCTTGGCCAAAGTGGTGCCCGGGAATTACAATCCTTTTTGTTGTCAAAAAATGCACGTTGGCTGAAAGAAAGCGGTCTTACAAATATAACACTGGATGCCGACTCCACTGTAAAATCGGTATGCGGCAATCAGGAAGGGGCAGCCAAAGGATTTAATACGACAAAAAAAGGTGCGAAAAGTTATCATCCCTTGTTAGTGTTCGTCAGCGAGATGAAACTATTGTACCATAGTTGGTTTAGGACCGGTTCAGCATATACAAGCAATGGGATTGTTGATTTTCTTAAAGAAGTTAAATCCAGTTTGCCTGAAACAATAAAAACAGTGTTTTTTAGGGCTGACAGCGGGTTCTTTTCAGGAGGACTTTTCGACTTGTTGGAATCATTTGGTTGGGATTATCTTGTTAAGGTAAAATTGAAAAATTTGAAAAAGTATTCAAGGATAAAATAAAGAAGCAATAAAATAGTTCCATTCGGATATCGCCCTTTTTGCTAAACTGTAAACACTTTTTGTTACTTCACCTTGTGTTTACTGTGTAGTTTATTAATACGGTTTCA
>JARGGF010000671.1 GCA_029210905.1 Bacteroidales bacterium
AAAAACAGGCCACGAATCAACTACTTTTTTAATTAGCAACAACATAACCATATAGTTGATTATAAGCACTTTATAATATATTTTAATCTACGTTAATCTATATTTTTTAAACTTATTATTGGATTTATTATGCAATATATTTTCTTTGTATTAAAAATCGGTAACTGTATAACTCCTAAATTATAAATGATGCAAAGATATTTTCTGCTAGCTATCTTAAGCATGATATTGCTTGAGATAACAATTATTACCAGTGCCCAGGATAGTTTTCAAAAAGTAAAAAAAATTTCCACCGACAGCCTCACCTCCGAAGGCAAACGGATTTATTTTACTCAAAGATTTAACGCAGCGGCTCCTAAAATTGATGGCATGCTTGACGATGAATGCTGGAAAGAAGGCAGCTGGTCTGGAAACTACTTGCAGCATTTACCCAACGAAGGTGCACAACCATCTCAACCCTCGCAGCTTAAAATTCTTTATGATGATAAGAATGTTTATGTTGCTATCAGATGCTTTGATTATGAACCAGATAAGATTGACAAGCAATTAGGAAGAAGAGATGATTTTGCAGGGGATATTGTTGGAGTTGCCTTTGATAGTTACCATGATAGAAGAACGGCATTTGAATTTGATTTAACGGCTGGTGGAAGCAAGCTTGATTTGTTATTGGAAAATGACGGCTGGGATGTAAGCTGGAATGCCGTTTGGGAAGGCAAAGTCGCCTATGAAGATTCGGCATGGACAGCAGAAATGAAAATTCCACTCAGTCAGTTGCGCTATGGAGATCAGGAAGAACAAATATGGGGGCTTCATTCCTGGCGATGGATTAACCGCTACCAGGAAGAAAGTAACTGGAACCTGATTCCGAGAGATAACCCGGGTCTGATTAGATCAATAGGTGAATTACATGGAATTAATAAGCTGCCTAAATCGCGCAGAATTGAGTTATTGCCCTATGCCCTGGCTAAAATGACAACTTATGAAAAAGAAGAAGGCAATCCTTTTGCAACAGGTTTTGACAAGAGTTTTGCTGCCGGACTGAATGGAAAAATTGGATTAAGCTCAGATTTTACACTTGATTTTGCTATTAATCCGGATTTTGGGCAGGTGGAGGCAGATCCGGCGCAACTAAACCTTTCTGCTTTTGAAATTTTCTATGAAGAAAAGCGACCTTTTTTTCTGGAAGGTAAAAATATCACTGATTTCAGTTTTGGAAATGATCAATTATTCTATTCAAGAAGAATCGGGCATTCACCGAGCTATTCCCCCAATTTAAATGCCAATGAATTTGCCGAAAGGATAGACAATACTTCAATTTTAGGTGCGGTAAAAGTTACCGGAAAAACAAAAAAAGGCCTGTCAATAAGTATTATTGAAGGTCTTACTGCAAAAGAAACCGCTGAAACAGAAACCCTTAATGGAAAAGATAAAATTACGGTGGAACCTTTAACCAATTATTTTGTTGGCCGGATTCAAAAAGATATTAAAAACGGAAACACCATAATTGGAGGAATGTTTACTACCACAAATCGATTCATCGAAGACGATTATCTGGAATTTTTAAATAAAACAGCTTCAACAGGAGGGATCGATTTCAGGCATCACTGGAAAAACAAAAGTTATTATGTTGATGCTAAGCTGATATTCAGCCACATAAAAGGCTCGGAAGAAGCCATCACCAACTTGCAAAACGCTCCCGCACATTATTACCAGCAACCTGATGCGCATTACCTTGGAACCGATTCGACTTTAACAAGTTTATCTGGTTTTGGCGGACAATTTGAGATTGGTAAAAGAAGCAATGGCAGGTGGCGCTATAATACCTCACTTAGCTGGCGTTCGCCAGGACTGGATTTAAATGATATTGGTTTTATGCAACGAGCAGATAAAATATCACAAGACAACAACCTGAGTTATGTTGTGAATGAACCCAGTGGAATAATCAGAGAATATTCAGTAAATTTCAATCAGAACAATCAGTTTAATTTTGTTGGTGATTATCTGGGTTCCAGTGGAATGATTTCAGCCAATGTGAAATTTAAGAATAAGTGGAATTATTATGCACACATCATCAGGCAGGGGAAATCATTAGATACCCGAATATTACGTGGAGGGCCTTCCATCTTTATAAAAGGATTGTACTGCTCCTCATTTTCTGTTAATTCCGATGATTCGAAACGATTGATTTATGGTTTACACTACCATACCCATATTTTTGATGATAAAACTTCTGTAAACCATGATTTTTCGCCCAATATTGTGTATAAAATCACTAATTCATTGCAGCTTTCGACACAATTAAATTACTCTCTGGCAACTAACAGTATGCAATATATTGATGACGATTATGAAAATGATTATTTTCTGGCGCGGCTGGATCAAAAAACCCTTGGTCTGACACTTAGACTTGACTACGCAATTACACCGGAGCTGACTATTCAATATTATGGCAATCCCTACATTTCGGTAGGTGAATATTCTGATTTTAAACTAATTACAGATGCCAGGGCCGAAAGTTATGGAAACTTATACCATACTTTCACAAACAATGAGCTGGTACATGATCCTATTGAAAATCAATATAATTTATCATACAATGGAAACAGCTATTTAGTTAATAATCCGGATTTTAATTTTCAGCAACTTCGTTCAAATTTTGTAATCAGATGGGAATATAAGACAGGTTCAACGCTATATTTTGTATGGACACATAACCGCAATCAGTACCAAAACATTACCAACACATCCATAAATGATAATATTGATGAATTAAGAGGCATTTATCCGGAAAATTTGTTTTTGATCAAGTTTAATTATTGGTTTACGTTATAGGGATAAAAAGCTCTACAAAAATATTTTAATGCATTAAATAACATAGTTGCACGACAAAAAGTATCTAAAATGAAAATTTATTTTTTGGCCTATACATAATATTGTTATTTTTGTTCACTATTATTTTTAATAACGTTTAATTACCTAAAAATCTAATTTATTTATGGAACAGTCAATTGAAGTTACAGACAATTCAATCAAATTATCTGAAAGATCAATAGAAGCCCTTTCGGAAACACGCAAATGGGCGCATTTTCTTTCAATACTTGGCTTCATCGGCATTGGTCTGATGGTCATTTTTGGAATTATTGGAGGTATTGCTGGTACAATGTCTGCATTCGGAGGCGGAGCCTTAATTGCATTAGTTTATATCATTCTTGCCGGATTGTACAGTATTCCGGTTTATTATTTATTTATGTTTTCATCAGAATTGCGAGATGCAATAGAGAACTCACAGACTTATTCTCTTGATTCTGCATTCGAATTCCTAAAATCTCACTATAAATTTATTGGAATATTTACTATTGTAATTTTAAGCCTTTATTTGTTGATTTTTATAGGTAGTATGGCATTTATGCTTTAATCAAAAAGGATTATCTTTGGACAATAACTAACAAGTCATTAAAATTACAAATGAGTACATTAGGTCAAATACATAGAATTCATAGCAAAAATAAAGGTCTATATTTGAGACAAGTCACTGCTAAAATAGAAATGGGTACTGCATTACTCAGCAAATTTGAAAGAGTTGAGCGAATTCACAACAAGGAACAAGTTATTGATTTAATTTTACAATATTGATAAAAATGATTGACTGGTAGAATGGTTAAACGATAAAATTGTCAATGATTTACAAAATGAAAAATTTGAGAAAGAAGCTCTTATAA
>JARGGF010000672.1 GCA_029210905.1 Bacteroidales bacterium
TTTTAGTAACCATAAAGTCAATTTCAAAAATATTCGAATCCAATAAGTAAAACATCATCAGTTTGATCATGCGCTTCACCTTTCCACCTTTCAAAGGTTTTTTCATAGATTTTAGCCTGTTCAGCCATAGGCTTATGTTGATTTTCCAGAAGCAGGGTTTTAAATTTTTGTGTCATAAATTTGTATCCTTTTGGTCCTCCCATTTGGTCGATAAAACCATCTGAAAACAAGTAAATTTTATCATTTGGTTCAAGTGCAATTTCATGATTCACAAAAGGCATTTCTTTTAAATAGATTCCTACTGGATTTCTGGTTGCTTTAGTTTCGACTAATTCATTGTTTCGCATAAGAAAAAGAGGGTTATAAGCACCGGAATATTCCAATACTTTGGTATTTGTATCAACCACGCAGAAAGCTATATCAATACCATCACTTAAAGAATTTGAGCTTAAGGTTTGCTTTAAAGATATTTTTATTAATTCTCTTAATCTCTCAAGGATTTCTGAAGCTTTAATTTTTGGATGAGCAACAATAATATCATTAAGCAACAATATGCCCAAAATGCTCATAAAGGCACCAGGCACACCATGACCAGTGCAATCAGCAGCAGCAATATATAGTTTATCCTGTTCTTTTTTATACCAGTAAAAATCACCACTTACCACATTTCTTGGTTTAAATAAGATGAAAAAATCCTTTAGGTTTTGCTGCAGAATTTCTTTTGGAGGAAGCATTGCCTGCTGAATTCTATATGCTGATTGTATACTATCAGTAACTGACTGGTATAGTTCTTCCACCTTTTTATTTTGTAATTTCAATGCTCTGTTGGCTACGTTCAATTCAAGTGTACGTTGCTTCACTTTGGCTTCCAAATTTTCATATAGTTGTGCATTTTCAAGTGAAATTGCAATCTGTGAAGAAAGTAGGTTGATAATACTCACATGGCCAGGATTAAAGGCTCCTTCAAGGAGGTTATTTTCGAGGTAAATAATTCCCTGAACTTTTTGTTTAAATAAAACAGGTGAACAAACTACTGATTTAGGTTTATGCTTTATTACATAATTATCTGCATTAAACCTTTTTTCCATTGTAAGGTTGTCAAATACACACTGTGTTGCGTTTCTATAAACGTAACTAGCCAGGGCCAGCGGAAATATACTATTTGTTTTACTATCTGAGTTAGTTTGTGCGCCATTTGCAGTTAAAACATAAAGTTCATTATCTTTTATCCCGATTAGCACTCCTTTTTGGGCGCCTGCATTTTGCATAACCACCCTAATTAATTTTTCCTGTAACTCTTTAATTTTCAGTTCTTCTGAAATCATTTGTGATGCTTTGATAATGCTTTCAATATCAAGTCCTTCTTGCGATATTTCTCCAGAAAAGGATTGATTTGCATCATATTCATTTTTTATAATAAATTGTTTAATTCTTTTACCATATTGCTGATAAAGTTGCGTTGCTTTTGCTTTTCCTCCCCAATTTTTATATTGCTTCCATGCATTAAATAAGTATATTTCTCCTACTTCACTATTTTCTTGTTTAATAAGATATTTGGCGGCTAATTCATAAGTTAAAGCGATTTCATTAGAAATGTTAGATTTTTTGGCGGATTTAACGGCTTTGGAATAAAATAATGCTGCCTTGTTCAAATTTACTGCGATGTTTTCAGAATAGAGCGCTTTCAACAACAAGTATTTGTGTAAATAGTTTTCTGGAGCAAAAATTGAGAATTTTTTTAACTTTTTGACTGATGATTTGAAAAAAGACTTAGTATTCCTTTTTTCTTCATTTGATAAATTGGCATAAACTTTTGCAATACTTATCGAAAAATACATTTGAATTAAAGGAATTGTGGGTGTACCATAGTTGGCCTTCATGTATTTTTTAACTTCCAGTCCGGCTTTGTATGCTTCCGGGTAATTTTCGAACAATACATTTTGCATTAGTTTTAAATAGTATACCGTGTTTAGCGATGTAATGTCGTGATTATTCTGATGCTGAAGAACCATCCTGCTTTCTTTGTAATAAGTGCCTTCGATGTTTACTTCTGAAAAGCTAAGAGCAGCGGTTTGGTTATGAACAAATTGCTGAAGGCTTTTAATACAATAATAAAAAGTTAGAAAATTTAACGCTTTCAACTCTTTTGCAGATTTGTTTATAGCTTGCTGTAGTTCTGCTAAAGGTCCACCAGCCCAAAAAATATAGTATGCGTGCAACATAATAGAATTTGCTGCGAATTCAACATCTCCATGTGCCAGGCTTCTTTCAAAATTTTCAAAGAAAGGCTGGATTCCTGTTGCAATTGGCCTGTGTAAATGGTTGATCATGTGGTAGTTAATTACTGCCGTTTTTTGGATCAAATGGTTAAATTTTTCATTAAAATAGTAGTTTTCAACTTGTATTGAAATCTGTTTAGCTTTTTTTATATTTCCAAATGTATGGGCAATAAGCATTCCATAGGAAATAAGAGAATAATGAGTATCTTCGAATTGTATTTTTTTTGAAGAAATCAAATTTAAAGATTTGAAGCACAGATAAGCAATCATAGACGATCCTGTATGGAATGCTGCGGAGGCTAAATATTTGCTTATCTGAAAAATGGAATCTGAAATCGGGTCAGCTTGTTTTTCAAACTTTATAAGTATACTTAGATCCTTAAAATAAACATTCTTAAAACTCAAAAAAAGTTCTTTTATTAATAAAACCCACTGTGGAAGCCCTAATCTGTTTACACCTAAAAACTTTAATACACTTATTCCAAGCTCAAGTGCTTCATCGTACTTGCTTCTTGAAATTAAGGATTTTATCTTACTTAAGTATGCCCGGGTTTTGTCATGGATTGAATGTGCATTATTAAGAACCTGATCTACCAATTCAGCACATCTTTTGTAATTGGTACATAAATAAGATGTTTCAGCTGACAGGGTGTAAAGTTCAAGCATAAAGCTATAATCAGATTTCCAGTAACTGCTGTTTACTATATTAATAGCCGTTTCAAAATATTCAAATGCAATATCATAAGCAATTAAGCTTATACTTTTCTCACCTGCTTTGAGGTTTAATTTTGCCAGTTCAATTTGCTGATTATGGCTAGTAAATAAATCATTACAGCCATTATAGTGCTCTAATAACTTAAATATCAAATGAGGCGTATTTTGATTGATATAAGTACCTATTTTAAAATCTAATTCTTTTTTCAGGGTACTATCAATATCTTTCAGGTATTCACGATAAATATCAGGATGAATGAATCTGTATTTTCCTGATTCATATTCAAAAATTAGTTTTGACGATATCGCTTTTTCAGTTATTTCCTGAGCTTCTTCGATAGGAATTTCAGTAACTTGAAATAAGATGTCGCTTTCAAATTTTTCTCCAATACAAGCTGCAATTTTTAATAGATCTGTAAGTTTTTTATCCTTTTTGTTTATTTTAAGAAGGAGCAAATCAGCCACGTTTTTAGCTATGGCAAAAGATTTTATTTTCTGGAAATCCCAAATCCAGTGATTATGCTTAAAATCAAATTTTAAATAATTGTTTTCATATAAGTTTGTGATTAATTCCTGACAAAAGTATGGGTTGCCTAAGGTTTTGTTGAATATTTCTTTAGAAAATGCCTCAAATTTATCATCAATTTTTGTAACATCAAAAGTATCTGCAAGATAGGTTAACAAGATATCTTTTTTAATCGGCTGTAAATGGATTA
>JARGGF010000673.1 GCA_029210905.1 Bacteroidales bacterium
TGATGCATGTTTACGGTTATAATTAAAAAAAGAGGCTGATAAATCAGACCTCTTTGTCTTTTTAAACAGCCTCTTTTGATATGGGTTATTTCCCAAATTGTCGGGGTGAGAAGACTCGAACTTCCGGCCTCGTCGTCCCGAACGACGCGCGCTACCAACTGCGCCACACCCCGAATTGGAATTGATGCAAAATTAATATTTCTTTGAAAATTTATTCACTTTTTAGCAGCAAATGTGAAGTATATATTTTTATTTATGGAGAAAAATTAAGCTTTTGTGATTATTTTTGCCCTAAAACTAAGATTTTTATTAAATTTGGAGAAAGACCAGATTCTTTAAACTTAAATTATGTTTATTTCGGTAAAAGAGGCAGCAGATTTAACGGGTAAAAGTTCTACTACCATCTATAGATTGTGCAATAAAAGAATTAATACCCTTTATGTGCGGAAGGAAGATAATAAATTTCTGATTAACAGGGACTTCCTATTAGCTACTTATCCTCCAGGTTCTGATGGAAATGAAAGGCTTTCCGATACCGAAAATTACATGACTTCTGAAAATAATGAAAACCTGCAGCTATCTTCTGCTGATACTACAAATAAAATTAAGAGTAATGATGAAGGAATTAAAAATTTGAACAGCAAAAAAAATCAGACTGAAAAAGATGAAAAACTAAAAGTTGAAGAAATAACTGATAAAAACACATCAGAAGCTGAAGAAATTATCTCAAAATCCTTATTTAGCAACATTATTTCATGGGAAGTAATTATTGGGATCTCTGTCAGCCTTTTAATGATTGCTATTTTTATTTATTTACTTTCTGTAATTGGATAATTTTAGTGGTTGGAAGCCTTCATTCTGAAAAACCACTTTATTAAATATAATACAGTCTGAAATTTATCATTATTTTAATCCATAATTTCAAGTAAGTTTACAAGAAAAAATATGATGCGGATTATCGATTTAACCCATATGATAAATGCTGATACGAGTGTTTATCCGGGGACTGAAAAACCTGTTTTTGAACAGGCCAATACCATTGAGAAAGATGGTTTTGCTGAAGTGAAAATTACCATGTACAACCATACCGGAACACACATGGATGCACCTGCACACATGGTTGAAGGGGGCACAACCCTTGAGAAATTTAAACCGGGTAAATTTTTCGGAAAAGCAATTTGTATTGATTGTGCTCAAATGCCTGATAAAGTTATTACTAAAGAGTATTTGATGCCTTATAAAGATACCATAAAAGAGCTGGACTTTGTACTATTTAAAACGGGTTGGTCTGAGAAGTGGCTTACTAAGGATTATTTTATAAATTACCCTACATTAAGTGATGAGGCCTGTAAGTGGTTGACTGGTTTTGAGCTAAAAGGGATTGGTATTGATACCATTTCTCTGGATACTATTGATTCTGCCGATATGGAGAACCATCACATTATCCTGAAGAAAGGAATGGTAATTATTGAAAACTTAACCAATTTGCATGAATTAGATCAAAATATATTTACTTTATCATGCTTTCCACTTAAGTTTGAAAACGCTGATGGCTCTCCGGTTTGGGCCGTAGCTATGTATATGGATTAGTTAAAATGAAAAAAAATACTCCATATGGACAGAAATAATAATATTTATTCCCCGAACAAAATAACTTAAGAATTTGGATAAAAGTAAAAATCCCATTGCCGGTTACTATTAGTAACCTGGCAATGAGATTCATCAAATACCATTTTTAAATCAATTAACCCTAAAAATTAAGCAACAAAATTATTAAATATTTTGTATATTTTTTCTTCAATTAGGTCGAGGCTTATTGGCTTTTCAATATAATCAACTACACCATACTTGCTGGTAATCTTTTTTGCTTCACTATCAAGCCTTGCACTGACAATAATAATAGGGATCGAACTTATTTCAACGTCTCCCTTAATTTTATCAAGCAGCTGAAAACCATCTATATGTGGCATCATCAAATCCAGTAAAATCAAATCAGGCACAGTCTTTTTTATATCTGCAAGGGCCTTTGAACTATTACTCTCAACAATTACCTCAATTTCATTATCTTCTTCAAAAATCGAATTAATCAACAAAAGATTCGATTCAGAGTCATCAATCACTAATATTTTTTTCTTCATCTATATTTCTTAATTTTCTTTCTTGTAAAACCTTAAAAAAAATGCTAATACCTGTACTTTCTTAAGAAATTTATAGCTTCTTTTTATTAATCTACTAAATTATAAAAATTATAGTTAAATTAATAATTTCTATAGTATATCTTTATGATGCAAGTTGCCTGTCAAAATAATGATATATCGTTTCAGTTTTTAAAATTCGGCCGTTGCTCTTAGGAGTAATTTCAACTTTTTGGGTTTCCATTATTACTTTATCGCTAATCTCTGGTTCAAAGTTCCTTTTGTTTTCAATAGCTACTTTACCACGTAGACTTAACTGTACCAGTACTTTCCTGCTGTTTATAATTCTGATATAACCTTTTGTTTCTAATGATTCTAAAATTTCATTCACAGCATTTTTTGATGTTTTAATGCCATTTCCTTTAATGATTTCATGTACTGGATAATAATTATGATTATAAAGGTGATAAAGTTTATCAAGTATTAAGTCTTTAATTTCATTTTGTGTATATAAAGCTCTTGTTTCAAGATCTATTAACCTTGGTTGTATAATAGCATCTGAAATGCTTAAAAGCTCAATAAAATATTGGAGTGTTTTTTTCTTAGTGTTTAGTTCATCGAGCGCACGATTCAATTTTTCCAAAATATTAGCGTCATTAATTTTCATGAACGAATTATATGCTTTTGCAGCACAAAAACCCAGGTAAAAATCGTTTTGGGTTGTGTCGAATGAATTTTGCAGGTATTTTTCAACTGATTTTGCCCATTTAACTGTTTTTTTCTCCAGAAGTTTACATTCGTCAGGTCGCAAATTTTCTCTTTCAAAATATAAAAGATCATCAGCTTCTTCTATGAAATTTTTAATAACTGTCTTAAACGTGTTCCACTTTGTAGTAATTTTCATAATTGCAGGTTTTAAATTAAACAACGAACTCGAAATATATTTTGCTAATAATTGCAGAGTAATTAGCTGGTATAAAATTAGGTTATTCTTTAACTACAAGGATTAAAATCATGGTTTTGTTTAACCAGATAGAATGAGTAATTTTACCAGTGGGGAATTGTATAAATACCAGAACATCACCTTTTGGGCATTTTTCACATAGAAGTTAGCGTCCCTTAAACCTTTTTATCTATTTGATTATGAGTAAATTGTATCCATTATCTGGAAATGTCTTTATATTGAAGAGGGCTTAATATCAATTTATAAAAGGGCTGGTAATAATGTTAAGAATAAAACTTTTTGGTTGCTTCAACCTGTCCCAAATATTGATTACCCAAACCAAAACGCTACCATTATTTTGAGTTCCTTCTGCGCCTTTTTTTATTTTTGCTTTAGCACATTTGACTAGTCACTTGTTCCCGTCCCTTTATCAATTTTATTTTTCAACTTACCCCTCTTTTTCTATCTTTAGAGCCTTTTAATAACTTGTTTACCGTCTAATTATATGATAGTCAATCACCTGACAAAAGCGGAATGTGCCAAATGTGATTTTAATTGCATGCTTGATTTCATTAAAAAAGAGGATGTCCCTTTTTTAGATGACTTTAAAGTTGAACTTGATTATT
>JARGGF010000674.1 GCA_029210905.1 Bacteroidales bacterium
CAGCATACAATATTGAAGAAGACAAATATGAAATCATAAAGTTGTCAGGAATTTAATAAGACCGTAACTTTTTTAAAGATTGGTAATTCGCTTAAAGCATAATATTTTAATGATTTACAATTTAGAATCTTGGTTGATTTACCAAAGTTTTAATTTATGTTAGTAGGATACTTAAATAATTGTATTAATTTAGTATTTCAATAAGCGGAGATCTTAATGATTTCTAATTATCTGTGCAATTTTTGTAATTAATTAAAATTCAATTTATTAACATTAAAAAATAAAACTATGCCAAGAGTAGTAACTGAAGCCTGTAAAGGCAATAAACATGGTGATTGTGTTGAAGTATGTCCGGTTGATTGTTTTTTCGAACTTGGAGATATGCTTGTAATTAATCCCGACGAGTGCACTGACTGTGCAGCTTGCGAAGCAGAATGCCCTGTAGAGGCCATCCTGCCAGATGATGAGGCAGATTCTAAATGGGTAAAAATTAATGCAGAGGCTGATTTTGATAATCTTAAAAATATTACCTCAAAAGATGAGATTACCCGCTAATTAGCTTAATTTCATTTAATTTGAACTTAGTATAAAGAATTCGTGCATATGATTATGTGCGAATTTTTTTTTAGCTGTTTTTAACAGTAACTGAGAATAATCTGCATTTTAAAGCTCGAATATTGTAAAAAACATTGGCATAAATAATTGGCAAATAGGTTTCTGTTTATAAATATCATAATTAGAAATTAGAAAATGGAACTTGAAAAAGCTGAATACTGGATTAAATACCTCGGTTTAAAAGCTCATCCTGAAGGAGGTTATTATCATGAAACCTTTGTTTCTGAAAACTTAATTGAAGCCACTTCGTTACCGTCTGAATACGGCGGAGCCCGTAAATTTTATACTTCTATCTATTTTTTGCTGAAAGATAATGAAGTATCTCATTTTCATAAAATTAAATCAGATGAAATCTGGGCATTTCATGCAGGTGACGCCCTTGATATTCATGTTTTTGACCCAGCAGGCTGTTACCAAATCCTAAAACTGGGTCTAAATGTTGAAAAAAATGAAAAACCTCAGCAAATTGTAAAGGGAGGATCCTGGTTTGGAGCCAGTCTGCCAAATACTGAAGGATTTTCATTGGTGGGGTGTTTTGTTGCACCAGGTTTTGATTTTATTGATTTTGAATTGGGAAATCGTAGAAATTTATTAGAACAATATCCTGAACAAAAGGAAATAATTATGAAATTAACTGCTTCCTGTTAATCATCATTAATTCCTCTTTTACGATATTATGCATTTTATATCTTTGTAAAAAAGGCTGACTTTAACCGATAATCACAATTAATGGCAAAATATTCATATTATAACCGAGATCTTAGCTGGCTATCATTTAATTACAGGGTACTCGAAGAAGTAAAGGATGAATCAAATCCTTTATATGAACGTATCAAATTTTTAGCAATTTATTCAAACAACCTTGAAGAGTTTTATCAGGTACGTGTTAGCTATTACAGGCAGTTGCTTGAAAATAACGACATGCTGCCAGAAGGTTTTAGCGAAAAAAATCCAGCCAAGATCCTAAAACAAATTAATAATATAGTTAGTCAGACCCAGGCTGAATTTCATGAAATATTTAAAAACCAGATTGTTCCGGAACTTAAAAAGAACGGCATCCTCTTGCTTGAAAAAGGGGCTGAATTAAGCAAAAAACAACTGGATTATCTTGAAACAGTATTTGATTCAGAGGTACTTTCAACGATTCAACCGGTTCTTTTGGTCAAAAAGAAGATCTATCCTTTCTTAAAAACAGGACAGGTGTATCTGTCCCTGGAATTATACAGCAAGGATTCTGCTTTTAAAGCCATTGGTAAAAGAAGGCCAAAATATGGACTGATAAAACTACCTACAGATCACAACATTTCCAGGTTTATTTCTTTACCTGAGGACAAGGGCGTATTTCCCATTATTTTCCTTGATGATATGATGATGCACTTCATCCACAAAATATTTCCAGGATATAGTGTAAAGGACTGGCATTCAATTAAACTGACCAGGGATGCTGATTTGGATTATGATGAGTTTGAAGGCAAGGATTTGATCAAAGCTATTTCGTCGATTAAAAAATCAAGGTCTTTGGGGGCTCCTAACCGGTTTTTGCATTACAGGAGCATGCCCGAACGAATGCTTAATTTCCTGCTTGCTACCTTGCATATTGATAATTCAATTACAGTAAAAGGTGGGACACACCATAACTTCAGAGATTTTTTTGGTTTTCCAAATCCTTATTCGCCTGAACTTGAATATCCTGCTTTATCAAGAATACGTATACCCGATTTTTTGGCAAGAGGCTCTATAGCCACTGCAGTGAATGAGAAAGATTATTTATTAAGTGTACCTTATCAGACTTATGATCATTTTATACAGTTTTTAAGAGAAGCCACTCGTGATGAGTCGGTTGAGGAAATCATGTCTACCCAATACCGGGTTGCAACACACTCTGAGGTGGTAAGTGCACTTATTGATGCCGCAGAAAATGGTAAAAAAGTCACTGTTTTTGTTGAACTAAAAGCACGCTTTGATGAAGAAGCTAACCTGCTGTATGCCAATGAGATGATGAAGGCAGGAATTAAGATTATATACAGTATTCCTTATTTAAAAGTACACGCCAAAGTAGCATTAATTGTAAGAAAACCCGGTTCTGAGTTAAAAAGTCAGGCTTTTTTGGGAACCGGCAATTTTAATGAAAAAACAGCCCGTTTGTACAGCGATCATGGTTTATTTACTTCGCATGAGGGCATCATTGATGATTTAACAAATTTATTTGCCCATCTGGAGGATCAAAAAATAAAAATGAATTTCGGGCATATTCTCGTTCCAAATTATAATATGGTAGAGAGGTTTAAAGAATTAATTGATCAGGAAATTAAACATGCACAAAATGGGAGAACTGGTTATATTCTATTAAAAATGAATGGGTTGCAAGATCCTCAAATGGTTGATAAGTTGTACGAAGCCAGTGAGGCTGGCGTAAAAATAGATTTACTGATCCGAGGGGCTTGTATATTAAAAACCGGTAAAAAATTCAGCAAAAACATCCGTATAATTAGAATTGTAGATAGATTTTTGGAACATGCCCGTGTTTTTGTTTTTTCAAACAATGGTGAAAATATTATTTACCTGGGTTCTGCCGATTGGATGAAACGTAATCTTTATCGTAGAATTGAGTGTGATTTCCCTTTATATGATGAGGATTTAAAAAAGGAAATTATGGACATTCTAAAGATACAGCTTAAGGACAATGTAAAAGCCTGTATGATTGGTGAAAAAATGCGGAACATCAGAATTATTAACGACAAACCACTGGTAAGATCGCAGATGGACACCTATGACTATTTGAAGGAAAAGTATGGGGCTAAAAGTTAGTGACATCAAACATGAACCTTCAGAACATCATATTCGCCTGGCGGATTGTTAAGTTTGGTAAGACTGAGTGTTAACCCATCTGTTTTAGATTCTCTATACATAATTCAATGTCGTTTAGTTAAACTCATTGCTTTATATGGCTAAGTTCTAGTTACTATCGCAATTTCATAGTGAAATATAGTTAAATAGTTTCAAGAGTATAGCTATTCGGGGCAATTGCCTTTATGAGTTGAACTCCTTCAGAGTTCATATTAAGATTTATCGCTTTACCCCG
>JARGGF010000675.1 GCA_029210905.1 Bacteroidales bacterium
TTTAATTAACACAAGGGGAGAGCCTGTTTGCAATATATGAAAGAAATGATTTTTAATAAGAAAAAGTGGATTTATCTTATAATATTTTTTGTTACAGTCTATTCATGTAAAAATGAGGATTATCCTCAGCCATCGAAAATTATTAGTGATAATATTAATTTAGCTATTGATAAGGCAAAATATTCTCCTGGTGATGTTATTAATTTTTCTTCTAATATAAACCTGCCTGCTAATTGTAAAGTAAGGTACAAATATTTGGGTAGTATTCTAAAAGAAGAATCAATAGATGGCCAATCATGGACATGGACGGCACCATCTGATGATTTTAAGGGGTATATGGCAGAGTTGTTTATTTTGGAAGGTAAAGAAGAAAAAGTAGTAGCTACTATTGGAGTTGATGTTTCATCTGACTGGTCACGATTTCCAAGATATGGTTTTCTTTCTGATTATGGAGATATTTCAGATATTGTTATGGAGTCAGTCATCAGTAATTTAAATCGACATCATATAAATGGCATACAATATTACGACTGGCAATATAAACATCATTTACCAATAGCAGGGTCACCAAGTGCACCACAGGGAATCTGGACTGATATCATTAATAAAAATGTTTATTTTGCTACCCTGGAAAAATACATTTCACTATCTCATCGGTACAATATAAATTCGATGTTTTATAATCTTGCCTTCGGAGCCTTGAATGATGCTTCTTATGATGGTGTTAGCGAAGAGTGGTATCTTTTTACTGACCAAAATCATTCAAATAAAGATAAACACCCTCTATCTCAACCTCCATTTAAAAGTGATATTTATTTAACCAACCCGGCAAATACCTATTGGCAAAACTATCTCAATAAAAATCACAACGATGTCTATTCAGCCTTAAGTTTCGATGGTTTTCATATTGACCAATTAGGTAATAGAGGCACTCGATATGATTATTGGGGGAATAAGGTGAACTTACCAGAAGGATATGCTTCTTTTATCTCTTCAGCAAAAGTATCAGCTCCTGCTAAAAGATTGGTAATGAATGCAGTCAATCAATTTGGTCAGCCTCAAATTGCTGATTCTGAAACAGATTTTTTATATACTGAAGTTTGGGGACCAAATGAAAGTTACAGCGATTTAGCAAATATTATATTGGAAAACAATGCATTGAGTGCTAATTCAAAAAATACTGTTTTAGCTGCATACATGAATTATGACTTGGCAAATAACCAGGGGACTTTTAATACACCTGGTGTTTTACTAACCGATGCTGTTATTTTTGCTTTTGGAGGTGCTCATATTGAGCTTGGTGAGCACATGTTAGGAAAAGAGTACTTTCCAAATAATAATTTGCAAATGAAACCAGATCTTCGATCTTCGATAGTAAATTATTATGATTTTTTAGTTGCTTATCAAAACTTACTAAGAGATGGTGGTAGTTTTAACAGCCCAAGCGTAAACTCAACAGATAACAAAGCTTCATTAAGCCTATGGCCTCCTAGTGTTGGGAAGGTGGCAGTTTTAGGCAAAGAAGTGGGAAACAGACAGGTAATTCATTTTATTAACTTTACCGATGCGGTCCAACTAAATTGGAGAGACAATACTGGAAATCAGCCCTACCCAAACATTATTTATAATAGTTCGTTTTCTGTTACAATTTCAAAAAATGTGGAAAAGGTTTGGGTGGCTTCACCAGATTATAAAAGTGGAGCCTCAATCAACATTCCGTTTACTGAAAATGGTGGAAGTATCAGTTTTACAATTCCATCCATAGAATACTGGAGTATGGTAGTTATCGATTATCAGTAAACACAACTTTTTTAGGTCATATATTTAAATTATAATTCTTATTGTATGAGACATTTGTTTATCATATCGTTATTTTTTTGTCTTTTTGTTTGCAATAATGCGATGTTTTCGCAAAAAAGAGATGTAAATATCCCAGTAAATCCAGGCAAGTGCCTGTCAATTGAAAAGAAGGTTGATAAAGTCATATTTAACTGCGAAAATAATATCAGGGTTTCGTTAAAACTTACTAGTGAAGATATTATACAAGTGCATTACAGCCAAGATGACTCTGACTCTTCAAACAAATCTTTTGCTGTTGCAGATTCAATATTAGCAAAAACAGGTTCGTTTGATTTTTCAGAGCAAGATGTTAGTTATGAATTATATACTGGAAAACTTATAGTTAGAATAGATAAATCACCATTTAAAATTAAAATTTATGATAAATGGCAAAAATTACTTGTGGAGGATTATAAAAATCAAGGATACGAAATAAAACCATCTGGGTTAGCTGTTACTAAGATATTGAAAGATGGGGAACGGATTTATGGATTGGGAGAAAAAAATGGTACCATTTTAAGAAATGGACATAAATTTAAAATGTGGAACAGTGATAAGCCTTGTTATTCAGTCAATGCAGATCCACTTTATAAAAGTATTCCTTTTTTTATGAGTAGTGAAGGATATGGTATCTTTTTCGATAATACTTTTAAAACAGAATTTGATTTCGGACTGGAAAAAAGCGACGCTTATACATTTTCATGCCCTGGGGGTGAAATGGTTTACTATTTCATTTATGGTCCAACTTTTAAACAAATAATAAATAATTATACAATACTAACTGGCAAGCCCATAATGCCACCCTCATGGGCAATTGGGTTTGCTCAAAGCAGAGGTTTGCTCACAAATGAAAAATTAACAAGAGAAATTGCAAAAGGATTTCGAGAAAGAGAAATTCCGTGTGATATAATTTATCAAGATATTGGCTGGACCCAATACTTACAAGATTTTGAATGGCGAATTGAAAATTATGAAAATCCCGGAAAAATGCTTTCTGACTTAAAGCAAGCGGGTTTTAAAGTAATTGTATCACAAGACCCAGTGATATCCAGGGCAAATAAAAAACAGTGGTTCGAAGCTGATTCTCTGGGCTTTTTTGCTTTGGATTCCAGGACCGGAAAAACTTATGACATGCCATGGCCGTGGGGAGGAAACTGTGGAGTCGTTGATTTTACAAATCCAGAAGTAGCAGACTGGTGGGGCCAGTATCAACAAAAGGTGGTTGATACTGGAGTAAAAGGTTTTTGGACAGATATGGGAGAGCCTGCCTGGAGTAACGAAGAAAGTAGTGATAGACTTTACATGAAACACTATTTAGGGATGCATGATGAAATTCATAATGTTTATGGTCTAACCTGGGACAAAGTTGTTACTGAGCAGTTTGAAAAGTATAATCCTAATCAGCGAATTTTTCAAATGACAAGGGCAGCCTATGCCGGAATGCAAAAATATACTTTTGGTTGGTCTGGTGATGCAGGAAATGGAAATACAGTTGAAGCTGGTTGGGAACAACTGGCTGCCCAGGTACCGCTATCTTTATCGGCGGGCATGGGATTAATTCCTTTCTGGAGTTGCGATATAAGTGGCTATTGTGGTGATATTAAGGATTATGAAGAGTTTAGCGAGTTATATATCCGATGGATGCAATTTGGTGCATTTAACTCTCTTAGCAGGATTCATCATGAAGGCAATAATGCGGTTGAGCCCTGGCTTTTTGGTGAAGAAGCAGAAAAAATATGTAAATCTGCTATTGAGCAAAAATATAAGTTGTTTCCATATATTTATACATACTCCAGAGAAGCATACGATACTGGTTTGCCTATAATGCGGGCTTTGATCATTGAATATCCTTCCAAT
>JARGGF010000676.1 GCA_029210905.1 Bacteroidales bacterium
GTCGTTTTTATAACACCATGATTTATCAGTTACGAAATTAAGATTTTCAGTCATCCAAATTTTATCACCAAACTTTTTGGTTTTATAAATTTTGCCATCACGATTATCTACCAAACTATCAGTACTTTGAGAATACATTGAAAAGGCCGGAAGCACCATAACCAAAAACAAAATTTGCTTAATAAACTGCATAATAATCAATTTTAATATTTAAAAACAGAGGGCAAAAATAAATTAATAAATTAGTTTTAGAAGGATAATATCAATTTTTAAGGCTTTTTAACCTTTAAAGAATAAACTTTTACAATAAAATAGAGTCGAATTATTGTCGAAAGCGTATTATAAGAATTGGAAGGTAATATATTGTATGGAGCATAAATAAATATTACAAAATGAACAAAGAACCGCAAGGTTTTTTAATATTGTGTGTCAAAACTCAAAAATTGTATTCTATTTGAATGGAAGATTTATTGCTGATCGAAGAAATTACAAAAAATAAACCGGGGGCTTTTCAACAACTTGTAGAGAAGTATCAAACGTTGGTTATCAATACTTGTTATGGATTTTTACACAATTACCAGGATGCACAGGATGTGGCACAGGAAGTATTTATTGATGTATACCGTTCAATAGAAAAATTCAGAAATGAATCTAAAATATCTACCTGGCTTTACAGGATAAGTGTCAATAAATCATTAAATTACATAAGGGATAATAAAAAAAGAACTTGGTTTCAAAGCCTGGATATATTGTTTGAAACTGAATTTAAAACCGGAAGCTCAAACTCATTAAGTGAATCACCTGAAGAAATAATTGAGAATAAAGAAAAAATGGATGTTATTCAACAGGCAATAGATAAACTGGCCAAAAACCAGAAAATTGCATTCACTTTATATAAATATGAAGATTTAAGTTACAAAGAGATAGCAGATGTAATGAACATCAGTATATCGTCAGTTGAGTCGTTATTATTCAGGGCAAAAAAAAATTTACAAAAGCAGTTAATAAGCCTTTATAAAAAAAATGACTAGATGCGCAAGTTTTATTTTATATATGTGTCAAAATATTACAAACAGGTTAAAAAAATCTGATATGAAATGCAAGGATTTTAAAAATAATATGGTTTATTATATCGAAAAAAATCTCGATATCGAAAGTGCTGAAATGTTTGAACATCACCTTAAAAACTGTGGCTCGTGTGATAGCTTATACAAAATGTTTTTTGCAGATTATCAGCTCATTGCATCTGATAAAATTACAGAAAGCAATCCATTTTTTTATTCAAGGGTAATGGCAGCCATTGAGCATGAAAAGGAAACAAAACCAATATTTAGATTATTTGCAAAAAAAGAGTTGATTTTACAATTTGCAACTTACCTAATCATCGTATTGTTAGCCATTTTCACAGGCTATCTGATTGGTAATGATAAAGCACATTTAAATCAGGAAGGGTTGCAGAATCAGACAGAATTATCTGATCTACAACTATTTGCTGACTCTCATAACCTTACTTTCAATGAAGAGGACATTTATTATATCAATACAAACGAAACAGAAGAATAAATTATGGACCGCAAGACAAAAAGAAGAATACTGGGAGGCTTAATATTGTTGTTGATTTTGATTAATTTGTCTGCAATTGCCACATTTGGATATAACAAATACCTTAGAAACAAGCAAGCTGCAACTGAAAATGTGTCCCCCCAAAGAGATTGGGACCGACGGCACCAAAGAATAAAACTTTATGTAAAAAAAGAGCTGGAACTTGATAGCAATCAGTTTAATACCTATTGTAAACTTAAGAATGAGAATATCGATAAATTACACAGCATCTACGGAAAAATAGGTGAATATCAGAAATTAATTATAAATGAAATCAATAAAACGACTCCTGATAGTCTAATCTTGTTGCAATTATCCGATTCAGTTGGAATGCAGCACAGGTTAATTCAAATAGAAACAACAAGACACTTTCTTGCCATAAAGTCGATATTAAGCTCCAAACAAGCTGATAAGTTTCAAGAAATGCTCAACAGGATGGAACATGGTGAGTGGATGAAGAAAAATAGAAAATACAGAAGCGATGCCTACAAAAATGATGATGGACAAAGAGGCAATCGACACAGGCATGGGAATAGAAATTAGCATATTAGGTACGTAACTAAATATATATTAACTAGTTAAATTAATTTTTTGTTTAATTAAAATTTTAAAAACATGAAAACAATTAGATTAAAATCAATATTAATGCTTACTGCAGCAATGTTATTATTAGGCAGTTCCCAGATTTTTGCCCAAAAGGGACAAATGCGTGGAAATAATGGACAAGGTTTTGAATGTCAGATTCCTGACTTAACTGAGCAGCAGCAAAAACAAATTGATGATTTGAGAACTGTTCATCAAAAAGAGATGTTGCAATTCAGAAATCAAAAGCTGGAAAAACAGGCAAAACTTAATACCCTAAGAACAGCCGATAAAGCAGATATGGCAGCTATTAATAAAACTATAGATGAAATAGGCAGCTTGCATACGCAAATGATGAAAGCAAAAGAAAGCCACCGCCAGCAAGTTCGGGGTTTGCTAACTGATAAACAGAAAGTTTATTTCGATACCAGAAAAGGAAGAGGTTTTGGTCATGGCAAAGGAATGAGAGGTGGACAAGGAATGGGCCGGGGAATGGTAGATTGCCCCAGAAGGTAAATATACCTGACTTACCAATGTAAAGGGCCTTTATTGTGCCCTTTATCTTTTCTAACCCAAATTGAGCGGTTCTGCTCAATCGATTAAGTAAATGTAAGCGTTCCACCTCACCCATTCGGTGGAACACAACATTTTCTAAATCAGCTTGTCCCGTACCGAAGGTCGGGAGGGTTTTACCTAAGTAAAGCGCTTGTTCGCAGTGCTCCAACCGCTCAACTTAGGTCTAAATTATCAAAATGCTGCCATTAAAAGGTTGATATCTTTTGCATTAATCCCGAATATGGCACCTAATTTTTGATGGGTCAATATTCCATTAAAAATATAAACTCCGTTTCTAAAACCCTGGTCAACTTTAAGTAATTGAATTATTCCCCCTTCGTTGCCCATTTTAATTAATAATGGAATTAATACATTACTAAGGGCAATAGATGCAGTTCTGGCAGCCCTGGAGGCAATATTTGGAACACAAAAATGGAGTACGCCACATTCTTTGTAAACAGGATCATTAATAATTCGTGGTCTGGAAGTTTCAAAACAAGATCCATTATCAATATTTAAATCAATAATTATTGTATCAGGTTTCATTTGCCGCACCATTTCCTTACTAACCAGAAAATCATTATTAAACTCATCAATACCCAGAGAGCCAATAACCACGTCAGCAGAACGAAGTGCTTTGGCTAATGCATGTGGCTGAGTAACAGACGTATAAAGCTGTTGCCCTATTTGAAGCTGAATTTCTCTGAGCTTGTGTATGGATTTATCAAAAACTTTAACATGAGCACCCAGTCCAATAGCTGCTTTCGCAGCATGAACAGCAGCAGTTCCTGCTCCAATTAAAATTACTTCAGCAGGAGAGATTCCGGTAATTCCTCCTAATAAAACACCTTTTCCTCCATGCTGTTTGCTTAAATATTCTGCCGCAATACTTATACAAAGTTTACCCGCTAACTCACTCATAGACCTTACTATGGGATATTCCCCAAATTCACCCT
>JARGGF010000677.1 GCA_029210905.1 Bacteroidales bacterium
CAAATACATTCAGACGGAATTTGATAGATATTGCAGTAAAGATTACAAGTAGGTCAAGGGATGTCGTACTAAACGTAACAAGAACAATTTATGAAACATTTAATATCGAAGAATTATGGACACGTTGTCAATCACCACCCATAATCCAATTCCAATAATTGGAGATTTAACTTGTTTTTTAATTAATGCCTTAAGGTAGAGGGAAAAACTATGCGCAATAATGGAAAACTCAACGAAATAAGCAAACCTATAAAGGGTATGGCTTTGTATGCGTACTAAAAAAAGAATAAAAATAGAATCTAATTATCGCAAATTCTATTGAAAAATTCAAGTTTGAGTAAATTATAAGAAACTATAAAATAGAATCGCTCAATTTAGGTCAAAGCTACTGATGGAATCTATTATTCCTCAATTGCCTGATTTGCAAAGCTTTATTGATGAAAACCTGGATAGCATGGAAATAGCAGGCCTTTCTACGGGAGACTTTGTTGAGAAATATTTAAACAAAGATAGCACAAAAGTTGAAAGAGGATTTTTTGCCGGAATTACCAATAAGGCAGGTAAATGGGTGCTTGAAGGAGTAATAGACGGAGTAATCAGCTACTCGGCCGGAGAACTTGGAATTGAAAGTGGCACTACAAGAAACACATTAAGCACATTGCGTTCAATTGATTTTAATCATTTGGATGAAAGTGCTTCAAAAATGGCGTCCGGAAGCATCAAAAAGCAGGTGAATGCTTTTTTTGGTGGCTTGTATATTAGTCAACTAATAAACTTACTCTTGTTTTTAATCGTTCCAATTGTGGAAATATTGATATATTTTCTTTTGATTAGAAAAAAGATTACCTCTGCCCCAGAAGCTGAATAGATAGGAAAAGTCAAAAATGAAATATGTTTTTGGCTTTTATATCATAGTCAAATATTTATTAATCAATTATTTGCAGCAAAAGTTATTGCCAAAACAAGATATATATTTTCCAAATTTGGATTAATTATCAAGGAACCTTTTATTGGAATTGAAAGACGATCATTAATTTTAACTTCACGGCTATTTGAAATTCCAATATTTGTAACTGCAAAGTAATCTGCATAAAGGCCTTCACCAGGTGTCATACCCATGAATACATCTAAATTATTCTTTTTCCATTTAAATGGGTATGAAGCTTCAAAATAAGTGCTAAAGTTATTGTCGCCTTGCGCATTTTTGTCAAACCCATAAAAGAATGTTGCCACAAGCAATTGTATGGGAAACGATTCCGGACCATTATATGTAAAAGAACCTTCCAGTGCATGATTAGTAGTCTCATTTTCGAAATTAAAAAAGTGATTATTCAATTGCTGGCTCATAACAAAATAATCGGTTAATGTGATTGTAAAATTGCTAATGGAATAACTGGCAAATATATCAACTTCTGAAAAGTAATCTGCTAAAGAATAGCTTCCCCAGGCTCCAACTGTGAAATTCCCTTTATTGTTGGTAAAAGCAAGATAAGGTTGCAGATTTGGGGCATCACTAAATACCAACCCTCTCCATACATAGCTCGATACCAAATCTAAAGAAAGTGCAAAATTATTGGTTTGCGTTGAATCATAATTTTCCTGGGCATTAGAAACGTTGTAAATCATCAAAATTGAACAAACAAAAACAATCAGTTTTCTTTTCATAATTTTTGGCTTTAGTTTTAAGTTGTAGAATATGCGAAAGTATTAAGCTTTTCTCAAAAGTATAAAAAATGATTGGACAACAACCTGCTGTTGGTTGCTTTTTGTATTTTTATTAACATTATTACAAAATCAAATTAAGAATATTCATATCGAGAATTTCATTATTAAATAAATAAAATTAAGCTAAATTTGATAAAAGCATTGGCATTTTTTCTAGTTTTGATTTTTTATTGGAAATAACTAAATATGAAAAAAATAATCCTTCTGAATATTGTTTTATGTATTGCTTCAGTTTTGTTTGCACAAGTAGACAGCATAGAAAACGAAATTAAAAATTACGAAAGTTCAAATATTGAATTGGTATTAAAAGCAAGGCGTTTACTTCAGGGTAAGCTTTTGCTCGATGATTATGTGAAAGTGAAAGAAATTAAAGATTATCTTGTAGGCGATTTGCAAACCAATGAATATCTGACACTTACAATTTCTGAATATTGGCTCATTTTATATTGGACACAAGAATTTGACCAGTTGCTACAGGACATAGAACAGATTGGTTATCAGCAGGATGCCAGGCAATTAAGTGCACCGGAAAATCAATTAAAAACTTTTAATGATAAATTATTTGAGACCCTAAGAAACAAATCTATCGGTTCGAAAGAGGTGCTGGATGTTGTGATTGAAAACTCAGATCTTACCCGGGAAGAAAAAGATTTTTTACTACTTCATTTAAATTTTTGCCTTGCTGATTTTGCATATCAGTCGTCTGCCCAGGATAGTTTAAACAAGCAGTCTGATAAGTTTTTAATGACTTATCCAACAAGTCATTATGCTCCTTTTGTTAGAAAAGTAATCAGATATAAGGAAAAAGTTTCTGATTTTGGATGGGGATACGATTTATTTATAGGTTACAATGTTTTTAATGGTGGAATTTCTGAAACTTTTTCCAATTATTTTTTGTTTGGAATGTCCATTGACCTGGCATACTACGATTTTATTTTGAACTTATCTTTTTCCGTTGGTGGTTCGGAACTTAAGAAAGACATTGATTATGAATCTATTATCTGGGACAAAGGACTTAGAGGGGATGTGTTGATACCACAGGCTTCAATTGGATATACCTTTTTTAGTAAAAGCCAGTTTAACATTACCCCTTTTGTTGGTGTTTCAAGTCTTTATATTGCGCCTCAATACGATGATGTGCAGGCTTATTCGCCTTACGAAAATATTGAATTGTTTTCAGGAGCTTCCTGGAATGTCGGAATGAGTGTTAATTTATTTTCCAAACCTGCAGTTGGGGGTAGAAATCTTTCGAGATCAAGTCAGTTTAAGGGTTTTATAAAGCTTAAGTACAATTATTTCCATTCTGGTTTTAAAAAAGATTATTACGGGCTTGATGGTTCTATGCACCAGATAACACTCTCTTTTGGTGGATTTGCCAGACGGGTAAGGCAATCTTACTAATTTTATGACCTTAACATTTGGAATCAAATCATTAAAATATTGGTAACATGTTAAATATCAGGTTTTTGTCAATTGTAATTTTATCGTGGTTCTTTAGCTCATGTTCCGATGAAGCGCATCAAACTGCAAGAAAATTCAATAAAGTAATTTATGAAGCAGAAAACCTAAAACCAGGCTTTAATCCCTTAAAACACGGATTTACTTGTGATTCAGTTGAAGCTTCGGTTATTGTAAGTGGACAACTTATTAACAAATTGATTTTATTATTAGGATCCGAACCAATTGATACAATCAGTTTATTAACTGAAAAGATACCAGCAGGTGCTGAGAAAGATATCATTATTACAGACTTTAATTTTGATGGTTTTTGCGATTTTGTATTGCCTGATAAAGCTCCAGCCGAGGGTGGCGGGATGAATTATTATTTCTATTTATATGATTATGAAATGTTTGGATTTAATGAGGTTAAATCCTTGCCAAAATTTATCAGTGATTTTAAACTGGATATTAAGAACCACCGCGTTAAAATTTATTGCCCATACCAGGACTGTTTTGCTTATTATTCATT
>JARGGF010000678.1 GCA_029210905.1 Bacteroidales bacterium
CCGCTGGTAATGAAGTTCTCAAATTCATTGGTGGTTATATTATATCCTATGTTTTTATCATCTGAAGCTATAATGGTTTCAAGTTTATCACCGGCATATTGGCCAGCATTTTCAATAATGGTCTTGAATGGTGCTTTTAATGCTTCTCCCAGGGCTTGTAACCCCCTTTTTTCATCAGGATGCAGAACGTCGGTTTTATTTAGTCTTAAGATCGCATTTACATAGGAAACCCCGCCACCCGGAAGTACACCTTCTTCCAGGGCAGACAGGGCTGAATGATACGCATCCATTATTCTTGTTTTTTTCTCTTTTTTTTCCACATCGGTTGTCGCACCAAGGCTTATATGGGCAATTTCACCGCGTAACCTTGCAATACGTTCTTCAATAATTGTTTTTTCCTTGATATTTGCGCTATGTAATACTTGTTGAGAAAGAGTATCAATGATTTTTTTTAATTGTGGATTGTGTGAATTTATTCCTATAATTGTTGTTTTCGATAGACCGGAAATAATTTTCTTTGCCTCTCCCATTTTGTCCAGGCTTGTATTTTCAAGCATATCACCCTTCTTTTCATCTATTAATTCAGTACCACATACCAAGGCAATGTCCTCAAGAAATTCATCCGAAGTATTTTCAGGAATTTTAACTGCCAGTATTTCTAAAGCATTATTACGTTTATTGGTTGCCAAAGTTGCAATAACATCGTTGCTAAATCCTTTTGCAAAAATTGCAAATGGTTTTCCATAATCGGCAACTTTAACCAAAACAGGTAATAATTTATGGAAACTATCAATTTTTTGATTGGTAAATAACACAGATACATTCTGTAATTCGCATTTTTGCGTGCTTTGGTCAGTAATAAAATCCCTTGATACGTAACCCGAATTTATTTCAGTTCCATTTATAATCTCTATTTCGGTTGTAACGCCTTTCGATTCGTCAAATACAATTGGAAGCATGCTGTTGCTGCGATATAGTTTACCTATTAGCTCGGCAATTTCGCTGTCGTTATTGGCCGCTACTTTGGCAATTGTTTTTATTGTTTCAATATTTTGGGCGGGTTGCGACATCTTATCAAGCTCATCCATCACTATCGACATTCCTTTCATTAGTCCTTCATTAAAATATTGGGGGTTTGTTCCGGCTGTCAAATATTTTATACTTTGATGCAACAATGCTTCAGCTAAAACAATGGATGTAGTAGTTCCATCGCCAACAATTTTTTCGGTTTCAAAGCAAACTTCCCTTACCATCGAAGCACCCTCGTTTTCGAACGGGTCTTGCAACTCAAAATACCGGGCTACTGTTACCCCATCTTTAGTTAAAAAAGGGGAGCCATTTTGCTCAATCACTACGTTCCGGCCTTTAGGACCCATTGTTACTTTTACAGCTTTTGCCAATTTCTGAACTCCTTCACGCAAAGCAAATAAAGCTTCAGAATTGTATAATATTTTCTTTCCCATTGTACTTGGTTTTTAATTATTAATTGATAATAAAAAAGATTGACTTTTCAGAATCTCCTGTTCTCTATAAAAATCCAGCAGTTCCATAATCCCAAAAATCAAATTCGGTATCTCCAAATAATACAGAATCTTAATGGCCTTCTTTATAGCAAAACAATAAAAGATTCAACAGTTACAATATTGCCTATTCGTTAATATTAATTATTAAAGGCAATTTTATAATTGATTTATTTCTTTTAGACAGGATGCCGTTTTCAAGATCTGAAGTTATTGTTAATAAAATAGTTAATGAATTAGGCAGTAAAGCAATTAATTAATGGCGTACTGCAAAACGCCACCCGGATGGGTCCATCATGGTGGAGTGAGACTTATATAAAAAAAATTATTCATATGAGGCACAAAAGTAATAAAAATAAGGAATGGAAAAAAATCGTATAGAAAAAATGTAATTTTGCACTTCAAATTTTAAAAAAGTAATGGTAGATTGGTTCAAGTTTATAGGCAGTAACAAACGTTTATTGAATTTCGGTTTTTTGTTCAATTTTTTCTCTTCGTTTGGGCAAACATTTTTTATTTCGTTGTTTGTTCCCTTTTGGGTCGAAACATTTAAAATATCCAATGCCACTTTTGGTTCAATGTATGCCACCGTTACTATTATTTCGGCATTTTTGCTTTCGCTTTCGGGAAAATATATCGACCACATGCCACTTAAAAAATTTGGGTCGATTGTTTTTATCGCACTGGTTATATCGGTGGTTTTTATGTCGCAATCGTACCATTGGCCAGTGTTAATGGCTTCACTGTTACTCGTAAGATTTTTTGGACAGGGCTTAATGATACATACCTCTTCTACGGGGATAGCCAAACACTTTGAAAATAACAGGGGAAAAGCTTTGGGCTTTACTGCACTTGGACATCCAGCGGGGCAGTTTGCATTACCTTTGCTTATACTGCCTTTGATAGCCTTAGTCGGATGGAGGTCAGGTTTGGTTTATATGGTAGTTGCTGCATCTGTTTTGGTATTGCCTGCATTGTGGGCAATAACCCCGGTAACCGGTTTGGAACCAGATATTGCCAAAAAGACAAATATCATTGATAAAAGTTCTTTCAATTATTTTGCAAGCTCCAAATTTTGGATTATGGCGGCAAACATTTTTTTAGTCCCTTTTATCTGTACTGCTGTTTTTCTTTATCAATACACCATTGGTCAGAGTAAGGGCTGGGATGCCTCGTGGGTTGCTTTTTCGTTTACATTTTATGCAGTTTTTAATGCGCTGGCATTGCTACTTTCCGGGAATCTCGTTGACAGGTATTCCGGGCTTAAATTATTCCCTTTATACCTTATACCAACATTATTAGCACTTGTATTTATATCTTTTATCGACAACAAATGGATATTTCCGTTATTTTATGCGCTGCTCGGCATTTCTTCTGGATTAGGTAGCACTGTTAAAACAGCTATGCAGGTCGAAATTTATGGTACAGGAAATCTTGGTAAAATTCGTAGTTATTTTAGCACTTTACTTGTGTTAAGCACCGCTTTAGGGCCTCCGGTATTTGGTTACTTTTTCGACCATTATTACTCTTTTAATGCCATCATGCTTATATTTGGCACAATTGTTCTTTTTGTAATCGGATTGAGTTTTAGTCTAACAAAAAATCAAAAGGTTATTTAGCCAGGAATGGTTTTATGGCAAGACTATATGTTATAAGTTTAATTTACATTAATAAAATTATACTATGGATTTAACAATCAGCATCATTTACTGCTCAGTCCGCAGCGACCGCCAGGGGATTAAAGCAGCAAAATTCCTGGAAAAGAAACTTTTTGAAAGGAAAATAAAAGTAAATTTTATAGATCCTTTGGAATATCACCTTCCATTACTGGATAAAATGTACAAGGAATACACATCGGGTACAGCTCCTGAAAAGATGGAGAATCTTGCCAAATTATTTAATGAATCGGATGGTTTTTTAATTGTTACGGGTGAATACAATCATAGTGTTCCACCCGCTTTAAAAAATTTATTGGATCATTTTCGAAAAAAGTACTACTTCAAACCTTCAGCAATTGCATCTTATTCAGCCGGTTCATTTGGAGGAGTCAGGGCAGCAGTGCATTTGAGGGTTATACTTGGTGAACTGGGAATGCCTGCTATTTCTTCTATGTTGCCTTTCCCTTTAATTGGAGATTTGTTTAACGAGGATTTAAGCCCCAAAAACGAAAT
>JARGGF010000679.1 GCA_029210905.1 Bacteroidales bacterium
TCCACCAGTGAGCGTCTTACTATTATAGATTGATGACATACCAGCATACCGAATCGAAAACTTTTCCAATCAAGTTTTTCAGGTGTTTTATGCCTGCGCATACCCAATGACTGGCCTTTGAAATTAATGATTTCAGTCTCACCATAAATTACATCAGGCAACGTATCTATTTGAGCAAAAATATCATTTAGGATGTTTTCTGAATACAATTCATCACCAGAGTTAATAAACCAAAGATATTCGCCTTTGGCCAAAGCTATGCCTTTGTTCATGGCATCATAAAGGCCCTCATCTTGTTCGCTAATCCAGGTGGAGAGGTACTTTTCATATCTTTTAATTATTTCAAGTGTACCATCTGTAGAGCCACCATCTATAATAATGTAATCAATTTCCGTATACGACTGATTAACAACACTTTTGATGGTTGCTTCCAAAAACAATTCACTATTATAAACAACAGTAATTATTGAAATTAATGGACGATTTAGCTGTACTATTTTTTCTTCCAAATTCAAGAAATGTAATTTTGTGCTATTTTATGAAATGTAACAATCTTTTATCTTTAAACTTTTATCTTTTATCTTGCCTAGAAAGGATAACCTATCCCAAAATTAACTGTTATTTTGTTTGTGTCAAAGTCAAAGGCACTCATTCCTAACCATCTACTTCCATCTGAAATTGAGGGATCGTAAAGTTTAAACCCGAAATCGAACCTAAAAACAAAAAATGAAAAATCCAATCTTAGCCCCACTCCACTACCAATAGCAATTTCTTTATAAAACCTGTCTAATTGAAACTTCTTTACGTCTAATTGCTCATATTCTGCAAGAGACCATATATTTCCGGCATCAACAAATAGCGCTCCTTCAACTACCCAAAACATTTTAAATCTATATTCAAGGTTCATTTCTAATTTAATGTCGCCGTACTGATAAATTACGTTATCTCGATCCTGAAGAAAAGAGCCTGGCCCAAGTTGCCTTGCCTGCCATGCCCGCATACTACTTGCCCCACCTAAATAAAACCTTTTTTCCTGAGGCGAATAGAACGAGTTTCCATAGGGGACAATGACCCCTGGATTTATCCGGTAAACTATTTCATTTTTAGAATTAAGTATTTGATAATACCTAAAATCAACTTCAGCCTTAAAATATTGGGAATATGGCAGATTAAACAGCGTATAAAAATCCGGACGTACCTGATTTAATGAGTCAATTTTAAAATTAACAACCTCATCACTTGCATCGGAATTGTTAGCAGTTACTACATCTCTTAAATACTCCCCATATCCTAACTTAGGTGCATTTGCCGATTTTTCTATCAGATAAAGTATATTTCCCACCGGTTCAATTCTTATGCGTAGGTAGTGGAAATCTCTTGACTTTTTTATGTTCTGTGTATTATAGGTCAATGTATAGGAGCTTCCCAGGATCATGTGATCGTACTTTTCCTCAAATTGCCCGCTTTTTACCAATTCAGAAAGATAAGTGGAATCGAGTTTCGTTATTTTCACAGAACTGAATTCCAAAGCATTAAATAAGTGTGTCATTGATGAGCTAGAGCGCCAGTCATAACCATACGAACTACTAAAAATACTTCTACGATAACTGGCATTATATCTAAAATTATAACCCAAAGAAAATGCTGTTTTTGGATAATATTTTAGATAAAAACTTCTGGTTTTAAATGGCGAAACCATATTCGGAAAACGAATTGAAGCAATTACACCATATTCAGTTTCGCTAAAATAGCTATCACTAACTACAACACCAGGATCCTGATTATTAAGCTCCACCTTAAATTTCATATCAAGTATTTCTGCGCCCCCAAACAAATTTAAATGCTGATATAAAAAGTTTGAAGCCATTCCATATTTTCCTGAAGTGGTGTTGCCTTCCAATTCAACGGTAAATGATTGCTGGGTTTGAGGTGTAAGTTTGATGTGGGTGTTTAAATAACTTCGCCCACTATCGCCATTCAAAACCAAATTTGCCGGCTCCTTAAAATCAAAGTTGATAAGTCTAAAGTTTGAAAGCGAACTATAATAAGTAAATGAGCCTTTCGCCTTACTTGCTCTGTAAATACTATCCGACGCAATGGTGAGGCCCCTGGTTAAAACAGCCTGGGTATATTTGCTTCTTTTGGCAATTAAAAATTTTATATTCTTTTCGCCCTGAACTGTATCATAATTTATCACATCCTGCTTTTTCTTTTGAATAATTGCGGACGGTTCATAGTCAGGATAAATATTCATCTCCTTTATGTAGTATTTTTTATGCCTTCCTACAACCTGTTTTCCCTCAATATTAGTTTCCACCGGACTTTTAACAGAAATTAAAACGTCGGCCTGGTAATTTCCCACAAAAGTATCTACTTCGAAAAAAATATATTCTTTGGCAAAACGATAATAGCCATTTTCGAGCATTTGGTTGTTTATGTTTTCACGCTCCGCATCAAATAAACTAACATCTACATTCAATCCGGCTTTGATCTGACTTTTTTTAAAATACCCCTCAAGTAATTTAGCTACTTCCGGATCTTCAATTGAATCGCGGTAATTTCTTATTACATAAGGTTTTCCGGATTTGATATTGTAAAATACAGAGGCCATTTTGCCTTTATATAATACCGAATCAGTGGTTTCAGCATTATAATATCCCTTATTTTTCAGAAGGGTAGTAATTTGCTGTGCCGATTTTTTAGCCTGAACCGGACTATATACTACAGGAGCTTCTCCAATTTTTCTAAACCAGCGACTAAAATAGAATTTCTCTCTAGGCTCTTTGCCCTTTTCTAATCTTTTTCGGTTCATCCGTTCCTCAACAGGTCTTCTTTTCTCTTC
Organism: Bacteroidales bacterium; assembly: GCA_029210905.1. Lineage (GTDB taxonomy): Bacteria > Bacteroidota > Bacteroidia > Bacteroidales > NBLH01 > NBLH01. The sequence continues at coordinate 2,843 of JARGGF010000679.1, forward strand.
CCTTTTCTCTTCCTTTAGAGGATCTACAATATTGTATATACTGGCATAAGGATATATTTTTAGAAACTGTATTTTTTTATTAGGCTTTTGCTTTACATAATCCTCCGGATAGTATTGCATTACCTTTTTATTATCTGCTTCAACTGAATACTCTTTTAGAAAGTACTCTCCCTCTTTTAAGTATTTTGTAGGGCTACAGGCAACAAAAAAGATTGCGATTAAGGGGAGAATTGCTGTCGTTGGTTTTATGAATGAAAGTGGTCGTATTGCGCCCATACTAATAGATTATAAAAAACAGAATTTGAGAAGTTTGAGTTGATTGTTCAGTATGCTTAAACAAAAATAGCTGAACAGATGTAAATCTCCAAATACAAAGTAATAGCATTTTATATCAGGCAAAAATTTCAGCTTAAATTTAAAAAACCTATCAAAATTAGCATCTGATAGGTTTAACAACTTTTAATCTATGCCAGGTTAAAATTTTCTGAACCCAATGATCTTTCTTACTTCATTTAACGTTTTTGATGCACTTTCGCGTGCTTTTTCAGCACCCTGAGTCACAACTTTATGCAAATATTCTGTATTTGATGAAATGTCTAATATTTTTTCTCTAAAAGGACTGGTAAAGGCAATAATATCTTTGGCAAGCTGTTTCTTTAAATCACCATAACGAATTTCGCAATTATTGTACTTTTCGTTAAAATAATCATAAGTATCTGGTGTTGAAACTACTTTGAGCAACGTAAAAAGATTTTGAATAGCTTCCGGTTTTTCCTGATTATTTTTTGTTGGGCCACTATCTGTAACTGCACGCATTACTTTTTTTTCAATCACCTTGGGTT
>JARGGF010000067.1 GCA_029210905.1 Bacteroidales bacterium
CCTGATGGCTCTGCAATTAAACAGGAATTCAGCAGATTAACTTCAAAATATTTTAATCTTGATGAAATACGTAGCTGGATAAAAGATAATTTATCTATGGGAAGTATTGATGTTAATATAATGACCAAGCTCGATAAAGATAATTATCTGAAAAAAGAGAAACTCCCCATCGAGTTTAACGATGCCCATGCTGCACTTAGAGGATTTGCAAAAAGCGATTTAAGTTCATCTATTGTGTTTTCAGCGGGAATGAATCCAAGACTTTATAGCTATATTGAGCAATTTGATGACTTTTTCCCGAATGAAAAAGGCGAAATAAAGAAGAAGATTATTTTAAAAGTGAGCGATTACCGTTCCGCATTAATACAGGGTAAGTTTCTGGCAAAGAAAGGTTTGTGGGTTTCTGAATACCGTATTGAGTCTGGTTTAAACTGTGGGGGGCATGCCTTTGCTACCGATGGTTTTTTAATGGGTCCAATATTGGCGGAGTTTAGAGATAACAGAGCGGCTTTAACAAAATCAATATTTGAAATTCTGGAACAAGCACTTACAGAAAGAAACAAACCAGTTCCAGCTGAAGTTTTGCCCTTAAAACTTTCTGCCCAAGGTGGTGTTGGTACCGCTGAAGAACATCAGTTTCTTCTGGAGCATTATGGAGTTGACTCAGTAGGATGGGGGAGCCCTTTCCTTTTGGTTCCTGAAGCAACTAATGTTGATGATGCTACCCGAAAAAAACTAATGGAAGCCAGAGAACCTGATCTTTACTTAAGCAATATTTCTCCACTGGGTGTTCCATTCAATAATTTACGTGGAAATTCAAAAGATCTGGAAAAATATGCCATGTTGAAGGAAGGAAAAGCCGGTAGCTCGTGCCCACGGAAATTTCTGGTTTCAAATACCGAATTTACCGAAAAAAGTATCTGTACTGCTTCTCGTCAATATCAACTTTTTAAATTTAAGGAGCTTGAAAAAGAGGGACTCTCTAAGGCAGAATATAATAAGCAGGTTGATAAAGTAACTGATAAATCCTGCATCTGTGTTGGATTAGGTACTTCAGCCTTACTGGTTAATAATATCGATACGAAAATTGAGGGCGATGGTGTTTCGGTATGTCCCGGGCCAAATATTGCTTATTTTTCAAAACTAATGAATATGAAAAATATTACCGACCATATTTATGGAAGGGAAAATATGATAAGCAGGACTGATCGTCCTAATATGTTTGTTAAGGAATTGGGGCTTTATATTGATTACCTTAAAAATAAAATTGAAGAAACAAAAACCTCAATGAATGTAAAACAGGAAAAATACCTGCTTACTTTTGTAAATAACCTAAAAGATGGTGTAAATTATTATAAGGGCTTGTTTTCGGAATTGAAAGACAAATTTATTGACACAAAAGAAACAGTTTTGAGGGACTTGGATGCTGGTATTAAAACAATTGAACAATTGCATTTACAATTTGCAAAGCCAACTCCTATCAAAATACATGCATATGTTTAATTGATATCCAAATTGAGCGATTCTGGTTGTTGTGCATAAATTATAACCTATTACAATCGCTCAACTTAGGTAATAGTTGAGAGATATATAATAAAGCCCGGTTTATGGTTGAGCCGGGCTTTTTTAGTTAGTAAATTTTCAGAACGATATTCCAAAGGTTTAATTAGCAGTTCATTACCAAAAATTTCAGTTCATGGTGGCCAGGTTCGGCTCAGTATGCATATCTTATATTATAGAAACCTGCTAATTATCATCCTCTGACTCTTCCACTCCGCTTTCATCTTCGCCCATAACTTCTTTACCAATATTGGCTTTTTGAGCATCATTGCCGGTTTCATCAGCATATAAAATTAGTTTTGCCGCTGGTTTTAACAAGGTGAGGCGAAATAGCGTGGTGTTCTTAGAAAGTACTTCAATCTTAACCGCCTGTTTTGGTTTAAACCCAGGATAATTATTTGCTACGGTACTAACGATAGTTTCCGGGACATTCTGCAAACTGATATGACTGATTACAGCAACTGCAGTGCCATCAGGCTTGTAATGTGCAATCGTTTTCATGCCATTTTGTTTAAAATGAGCACTATAACTGTTCATTGATTGCTCTTGTTTTTTAATCAATTTCATTTTCCATTTAATTTCTGAAATGCCGGAAAATTTCTTAGTCTGGGCATCTTTTACAGCCTGGGGTACTTTGGCAGCATCTATTTTTACGGTTGGGGCTTTTTTTATCTTTTTAGCCTGGTTTTTATTGATCTGAGCAAATACCATACTTGCACTAAGAATCAATACCATCAAAAATGTTATTCTTTTCATAATGAATTTTTTTTAATGAACAATGTTAAAAACATTAGACCAAAATAAACCTGATAAGTTTAAATCGCATCATCAAAGTTAAACAATAAACCCATTTGAAATCGCAAATTTTACGTTACCGGAACTATTTTTTAACACAAAATCCGCTTTCTTGTCAATACGAAGAGCGAAATCGTGTATTTCATTTCCAGATATTGTTAAATTGCTCGCATCAATTTCTTCGTAGCCAAAGGAATAGCTCATATCTCCAATTTCAGCTATTTTCCCTATGTTAGTGTAGCTTTTATGATCAGGAGTGTCTATTTCTTCTCTTCTGATGCCAATATCTACTTTAAATTGAAGACTACCATGTTTTATAACGGCATTTCTGATTAGCAAATCAAAAAGCTTTTCTTTTTTATTCTCAGGTATTTTAAAATATTCCATTAATTCAAAATTGGCTGGATAATCATAAGCTAAGGCATAAAAGGAAGTGAGTATACATAAAAAGTTTAGTTGACGCACATACTGCTTTTCAGGATCATTTTTAAAGCCACCGGATTCAATCAAAATTACATTTGTGCCCCAAAGTTGTATATTATCGCCAAATGCAGTGGGCATAAAATCATCACTGTAGCGACCTACCTGTCCCGGAATTCTTTTCTGTAGCATTTCGTTCATCAACACAATTTGTTCCATTGATGCAATGCGGTTTTGATCAATGCTTTGTTCTGAATTAAATGAAGGTGCTAAAAATGAAATGGTTGCAGGCATACTGCAAGCACCTGCAGTGTAATATATTTCCTGATCGTGCAAATTAAAACCGTACTGAGCATTTATACCATCCCTGATTTTTTTCAATAATTTGGTTTCAATGGCTTCCAGTCTCAAGGCATCCCTGTTTAAATCAATGTCAAGTGCATTTCTTCGTTTAAAAAGTTCTGCTCCATCAGGATTTACCATTGGAATAAAATAGAGCGTTAATTTATCAAGCATGGTTTTTTTGATCTCATCAAAATCATCTGTTGTTGTAAAAAAGTTGAAAATATCAAAAAGAGCTTGCGTAGCAGTTGGCTCATTGCCGTGCATTTGCGACCATAATAATACACTTGTTTTGCCTCTTCCCGCTTTAAGCATGTATATTTCGCGCCCTTCGGTAGATTTACCAATTTCGCTTATTTCAAAAGTTTTTTGCGTGTTTAATTTTTCAATTAAGGGCAGAATATCTCTGTGTTTAAACCTCCTGTGGTTTAAAGCTTTTTCTTTATATTCCTCATATTTTGTCTCGAGTTGACTGATAAAATTTTCAATATAATTCACGGAGTTAATTTGTTAAATTAAACATAATATTACATGTACTTCGATTATATAGGATATTTATCTATAAAAGTAGCACTATGAATTGAAATTAATAGATATTGTATGATAACCCTCCTTTTGACCGTATAAAATATTAAAGCCATAGAAGTTGCATATTTTTTTTGCAATTGACAGACCAATACCCAACGATTCACTGTTTTTTGAAGCTTTAGAAAATCTTTCAAACAGCTGTTCCGGATCAATATCGATATTTTTACCGGTGTTTTTTATAGTAAAAGATTTTTGTTCAAGCTCAATATCTATTGAGCCACTTGGTATATTGTGCCTTACTGCATTTTTTATCAAATTTGTAAAAAGGATGTCAGCCAATTCGGGATTCATTGAAATTTTAGGATGGCTAATTATTTTGAGATTAACTTTAAGCGCTTTGGCCTGCATAAAATCTTCAAAAACTTCAAGTTTAGACCGGATGATTTTATCTAGTTCAATTGTCTGTTTATCAGGAAATTGGTTGTGATCTAACTTTGTAAAAAAGCTCAATGCTTTAATTAATTTAGAGATCCGAATAGTTTCTCTGCTAATTTCACCTGCCAGGGTGATCTGGTTTTCATTAATGTCGGGATCCTGAATTAATAAATCTGCTTTAGATTTAATAACAGCTAAAGGTGTTTGAACTTCATGGGTTAAATTTCCCGAAAATTCTTTTAATCCCTGAAAGTCGGAACTTATGCGGTCAATCATTTTCTTTAGTACCTGGTTCAATTCATTAAATTCAATAATCATCGATTCCGGAAAATCCAACTTAACGGGCGATGCCAAATCAAAATGCTGAATTTTGTGAATTGTCAGGAAAAAGTCGGCCCATATTCTTCCAAAAAAATACCGGTATAAAAAATATACCGCAAGTAAAAATACAATCACAATAATAGTAACGATTAAAGCTACTTGTTCAATTAAATAATTTGACTCTATAAGCGATTTATAAATTGAAGTTTTATATAACAGTCCTTGCACTTCAATATAAAAGGTAAGTCTTTTAAAAGGGGCAAATCGGTTCCGGATGTTATCAAAAATCAATGTGTCTGCAAACTGAATTTTGGGCTGCTTAATTTCATGAACATGCTCAAGTTGTATGAGTCCTCCAGTAATAAGTGTTACCTGCTGCATGTCGCTTTTTATCCGCTTTAGATCAAAGGCAAAACGGTGCATTTGGTCAGTAAGTTCCTCAATTACTTTGCGGTTTTCAAGGCGTTTTACCAACTGATAAATTCCTATACCACCAATGAAAAAGATAAAGAGTGATACAGTTATATAATATAAAGTTGTTTTGGTTAATAGCTTCATATAGTTACACTTACATCAAATTGTCTGAAATTTATACCCTATCCCATAAATTGTCTGTATATAATCGTGAAGTCCTTTTTCCTGTAATTTTTTTCTCAGGTTTTTGATGTGGGCATACACAAAATCATATGAATCGGCCATATCAATATTGTCGCCCCAAAGATGTTCGGCAATTGTTTCCTTTGCCAGCACACGGTTTGCATTTGAAACAAAAAACATTAAAAGGTTATATTCTTTTTTTGTCAAATCAAATAATTCATCGCCTAATTTCACTTTAAATTCATCCGGGTAAATGCTTAATTCTCCAACTTCAATAATGTTACTTCCACTAAAACTAATACGTCGGAATAATGATTTTATACGGGCATTCAATTCTGCCAGGTCGAATGGTTTTACAAGATAATCGTCAGCTCCCAGGTCTAGGCCCTTTATCCTGTCATCAATAGTATCACGGGCAGAGATAATAATTACCCCGGTAGTTTCATTATCTGCTTTTAGTTTTTTTATTAAATCCAGGCCCGAACCATCGGGCAGATTTATATCAATTAGCGCACAATCGTATTTGTACAAATTGATTTTTTCTGTGGCAGACTGATAATCTGCTGCCAGTTCACAGATGTGCCCGCTCATTTTCAGGTAGGATTGTATGGATGCAGACAAGCCTTTTTCATCTTCAACCAATAATATTTTCATTAGTAAAGAATTTTATTAAATTATTTTGATAGAGGAATATATTAAATGTTCCTCTATTTTTATGCGAAAGGAACATAATTTATTTGAGCCTCCTGATGCATATTAGAAAATTTGTTTGTAATTTTAATTTTAGCTGCGAAGATAAAGCTTATTGTTGAATTCTTTCTTATTTCAAAAAGCTGGTATGGCCAATTAATAGGTTTGAAACACAATAAATTCTTTTTTTTATAAATCATTTGTAAAAAAAAAGTTTTTTTTGAAATGCCTTTATATTACTGATAATCAAAACAATAACTAGCTTTTAACCAACTGAAATACCTAATATTTTAAGCAGCTTGACATAAAAATATAAATTTACAATTTGTTAAATAGTAAAAATTAATACATTTATCGTAATTTAAATAGTTAAAATTTTATAGATGAATTCTAATAAACCTAAAGTAATCAAGGACTTTGAGAAGTTGGATAAGACAATTCAGGAGCAAATAAAACTTGTTTATCCCGAAGGGTTTTCAGAACACCTGGTTTATTATACCAATAAAGAAGGCAACAGGGTTACAGCATTACCTTTTGAAACTGACGAGAAATACTATCTGGTGCGTATGACAATTATTCAGGCAAAAGCTCTTATTGAAGACGATGATGATTATGATACTGATGGTAATTTGAAAGATGATGCAAAAGAGAAGTATGAGGACAAGTATTCAGATGTCGATTATCTTGCTGATCAAATTCCGGATGGCGATGAGCCTGATGTTGAAGATGATTAATATATAGTTGGTAAGGCAATTATTATTAGTCACCTGCGGTGCTTAATGTTTCATTGATACTTTGAAACACTAAGCACATAAGCTATCTATCTATAGCCCGATGATTTCCTTCTGAAACATTATTGATCTTCATTGCAGGTATCACCATAACAACCTTTTATTCATTGGAATTAGTAAAATTAACAATTACTATTTTCTGAAATAGCGGTGTTGTTGATAATGCTTCCATCAAATATTTTGAAGCCCTTTATGGCTTGATTTATTCCACTTTTTTTTGTACTTTCATTTAAGCTAAAAAAATAGTTATGGGAAGTACAAGTAAAAGTTACCATGAATTGTATGAAGAAAATCAAAAACTTGTAAAGCAACTACATAAATTAAACGCACGATTAAATGAAAAATCGAAAAGTCAGAACAACCCAATAAATAATTCTAATATTTTTCAACTTTTTTTTGAAAATATTTTAAAAGGTATATCCACTTCACGTTTTATTCCTCTTAAAAAAGCGAACCATGAAATAATTCAGGTAGAAACTAAAGTTTCAAGAGGGAAATGGAATAATCAGGATGTTACTTTTGGAGTTACCAAAGATTTAAGCAAGCTCCAATATTCCGAGGAGAAATTTTCAAAGGTATTTCATGTAAATCCTGCCATTTGCGCTATTATTGATTTGTATACAGATAGTTTTATTGAAGTTAACAATACTTTCTTCCAAAAACTTAAGCACGACAAGGAAAAGGTTTTTAGTACAACTGTTTCAGAACTCTTAAATTTGACGGATGCTCTTAAAGCTATAGCCTTAAATGAGTTGAAAGAGACTGGTCTTATTTGCAATTTAGAAATGAATATTCCAACATCAACCATGCATGATATTCCTGTATTGCTTTCTGGCGAAACCGTAGTATTGCAAGGTAAAAAATATCTTTATGCCGTAGGAGTTGATATTACTGATAAAGTGGAAGCGGATCTACAACTAAGAACCAGTGAAAACAAATTAAAAGAAGCAGAAAATATTGCACAGATTGGACATTATTCACTAGATCTTAAAACAGGTGCCTGGGAAAGTTCAGAAAGTCTGGATGTTATTTTTGGAATAGATAGCAACTTTGAGCGTAACATCGAAAACTGGCAACTTATTTTAGCTCCCGATTCAAAGGAGGAGATGATTAATTATTTTAATCATAGGGTATTGAAGGAGCTCAATAATTTTGATAAGGAATATAGAATTGTTGCACAGGATACAAATTTAGAGAAATGGGTACACGGAAGGGGTGTTTTAAAATTTGATGAGAATAATGAACTTTCTGAAATGGTGGGCACCATACAAGATATTACTGAAAAAAAATTGAATGAAATAAAAATTCACAAAAGTGAATATGCCCTTAAGTTAATTATGCAATCTACTACTGGTAAAGGGGGACAAGATTTTTTCGATACCATGTCAAATACTTTAAATCAATTGACCCATGCTGATTATACTTTTATAGGTGAATTAATAAATAATAACTCCATCAGAACAATTTCTTTATACCAAAAAGAAGATAAGCTTGCAGATTTTCTATATCTATTGGAAGGAACACCTTGTGAAAATGTTATTGGAAAGCAAAGCTGTGTATATGCAGATAAAATAAAATCTTTATTCCCGGGGGATGAATTGTTAATTGATATGGGAATTGAAGCCTATGTAGGTACTCCAATTTTTGATCACAAAGGTACGGCCCTTGGTATTTTAGTATCTCTTTTTAAAAAACCATTAACTGATAGTTTTTTTATACAATCGTTGTTTGAAATTTGTGCTTCAAGTATTGGAAGTGAAATACAGCGTTTTAAGACAGAACTGCGTGTTCAGGAGAACGAGAAAATTTTAAATGTAATCTTTGACAATGCTCCTGTAGTAATGATGCTGCTTGATGAAAATGCTGAGATAGTTAAAATAAACCGAACCGGTCAAAATCTCACAGATTATTCTTCCATTAGTTTTTTTGAAAAAAAACCAGGTGCGGCTATGAATTGCATATTTCACCTGGACAACAATGAAGGGTGTGGTTTTGCTACTGCATGCTCTGATTGTATCATAATGAATACTTTCAAGAACACCCTTGAAACGGGGGAATACAGCTACAAGGTTGAAAGTGAGTTGATTACACGACAAAACGGAGCTGAATTCAAATACACTTTTCTTGTTTCATCATCGAGGCTCGAAAGAAATGGAAAACATTTGGTCCTTCTCTCACTGGATGATATTACAGAAAGAAAAATTATGGAATACAGGATTTCTGAAAGTGAGCTCATGCTTAATAAAATATTTGAACATGCCCCTTTGATAATGATGCTTTTCAATCAAAAAGCTGAAGTTATAAAGGTTAATAAATCCTCTTTTTCCGAAAATAATACCAATATTGCTCCTGGTGTTCCTTCGTGCAAAAGCATATTAAGTTGCGCTGCCGGTCAGAGCAATAATGCTGATAAAAAAACAGGATTCTGTAACAATTGTGTGATTAACAATACTATTGAAAGTACTTTAAAGTCAGGGAAAGAGGTTTTTAAGAAAGAGGTTGATATCATTTCTTTGTTCAATTCAGAGATTATGTTAAAAACCTACCTGCTTTCATCATCAATTTTAGATAAAAGTAAGGATAAAAAGGTATTAATTACCCTAGATGATATTACCGAAAGAAAAAGTATAGAGGAAGAATTGCTCCTATCAAAAGAAAAATCGATTTATAATGAAAAAAGATATCGTTTATTGTCAAACCTTACTTTTGAAGGTATTATGTTGTATCAGAATCGTAAAATAATAGATGCAAACCGCTCACTTTGTAAAATGTGTGGATATAGTTATTCTGAACTTATTGGACAAGATTCGATGAATTTTCTTTTCCCCGCTGAATTTGAACGGTTTTTTGAAGAAAAAATGGCAGAAGATTTTTCACTTCCCTATGAGACTGTAATTATTAAAAAAAATGGAAGCCGTTTTCCGGTTGAAATAGAATCGCGTTACTTCAAACAAAACAATCAGAGAATTCGTGTTGCTGCTATTAGGGACCTTACTGAACGTAAATTAGTTGAGAAGAAAATTTTGCAGGCAATCATTCAGACTGAAGAAAATGAACGTGCCAGGTTTGCTCAAGAATTACACGATGGTTTAGGCCCTATTTTATCCAATGTTCAAATGTATTTTGAATGGCTTGCAGAAGCTGATGATAATAAGCAATTTGTTTTCGAAAAAGGAAATATTTCACTTAATAATGCCTTTGTAACTTTACGCGAAATTTCTAATAATTTGAGCCCCCATATTCTGCATAACTTTGGCTTACTGCAGGCAATCAATAATTTTATTGATTCCATTGCTTTGCATAATATAATAATTGATTTAAATACGAATATAGAAAATACCAGATTTAGCCCAGATATTGAAATATCTCTGTATCGGGTGGTAACTGAATTAATTAATAATAGTCTGAAATATTCATCAGCAAATAAAATCGCTCTTAAGATATTACTTAAGGGTAATATGCTTTCTCTAAATTATTCAGATAACGGAAAAGGATTTAATTTTAAAGAAATTAATAAAAACAGTAAGGGTTATGGCATGATAAACATAAATAACAGGATAAAAACGATACAAGGCAAACTAAATATTAAAAGCCAGCCAAATAAAGGAATTACAGTTGAAATATTCGTTAATGTCAAACAAAGGAGTATGTAATGGCTTTACCTGATATAATCTTAGTTGATGATCATGATATTTACAGAGATGGCCTGTTTATGCTCTTTACATTAAAAAAGGTCGCAAATGTTATTGGACAGGCATCAAATGGATTAGATTTCCTGGATTTGTTAGAAAACAATAAGCCCGATATCGTAATAATGGATATTGCAATGCCCGGCATGGACGGAGTTAAAGCTACAGAACTTGCATTGAATAAATTTCCGGATCTGAATATAATAGTGCTTTCAATGTTTGATAATGAAGAATATTATATAAAAATGATCAATGCAGGAGTAAAGGGATTCATTTTAAAGTCCAGCAGTAAAGATGAATTGATTAAGGCTGTTGAAGCTGTTTCAAGTGGGAAAAGTTACTTTTCAGATGCTTTATTGAAAAACATTATGCAAAAAATAAGCCCAACCGGCGCTAAATTTGTTGCTGAAATTGATTCGCTACCATTTACCAAACGCGAAATGGAAATCCTCAAACTTATGTGTAATGGGCTCTCTGCACTTGAAATAGCAGAGGAGCTCTACTTAAGTAAAAAAACAGTAGAAGGACATCGTACACAGCTTTTTCAAAAAACCGGCACCAAAAATTCTGTAGCCTTAGTTGTTTATGCAATAAAAAATAAAGTAGTTTATGTTTAGTATGTAAAAAATACAAGCAATATGGATTGATTAACATAGTTTAAAATTCACATACCCCATTAATCAGATCAGGAGTATCTTTTTTTAAATTACCGAGGATACCCTCTTTTTATATGTGAGTGATTAAACTAACTTTACTATAACTACCAAACTAAAAATATATAGATGAAAATAATTCTCGTTGATGATAATAAGGAATTTCTTGAGAACCTGGAATATTTTCTGGTTCAAAAATTAGGGCACGCTGTTGTGGCAAGTTACACCGATGCTATGGAATTTTTTCAGCAACTGCACAATTATAAGCCTGATATTGTGATAATGGATATATCAAT
>JARGGF010000680.1 GCA_029210905.1 Bacteroidales bacterium
AGTACAAACCACGAACCACATCCTTCGCCACTTAACCATTTTGCCCCTTTGGGTATTGCTGGATGTTTATCAGGTTGCGGCAATGTGGACTTTAAAATGTGATTTTCCAGTTTTTTTACCGGAAAAAAAGCTTCATTTTTTAATAATTTAGGCAGTATCAACCTATTATCAAGTGAATTGACATTACTTAATGGAGTTGGGGTAAAAGGTAAAAGGTATTTTAATTTTGACCTATATTTAAAATCGGGTTTCCCTGCTAAAATGGCTGTATTTACAAAACGGGAACAATTGCTGCCATTATATTTGAATGGGCCATAAGGAATTGGGCTTTTCCCCTGCATTTTATTTGCTTTTGCATAAGCCTTTTCGAAATTCACTTTGCAATATGATGCATGTAAATTACCTTCGCCATGACATGCTGTATTTTTTTGCAATTCTTTAAGGATTTCATGGTAATTTTCAATTTCATTGCCATTAGTAGATATTTTAGGTATTGTTTTTATTTCAAGGTCGTGGTCCGATTCTGCACTTCGCACCCTACCATGTTGATAAGGAGCATGATACCTGCCAAAATCGAAATAATAAGCTCTTAAGTTTTTACCATCAATTAAAACGACAGCTGCATGACCAACTTTGTAGTAGTTGTTTTTATTTATCCCAACCAATAATGCAAGTGGATCGTACCACGAGCCGGGCTGCTTGCAATAGGTTTCGGGCCAGGCAAGCGCAATGGCAAATCCTGTTTTAGCTGATGAATTCATTTTCCATTTGCTTTATGTTCGATAATTCTTTTGCTGCTGTTGTAAAATAATGGAAGAACAAATCAATATCTTCTTTTTGTAATTCGGCATTGGCAATTACTAGCCTTATTGCCAATGTTTTACCATGAAAGCCGTAATTTACAATAGTCTTTCCTTCTTTCCTTAATTTTTCCCTGACTTTAAGATTAAATTCATTGATATCTGTTTTATATTCAGGTATATATCTGAAACAAACTGCAAATGATTGCCGGTCTGCCAAAAGTTCAAGACTTGGGTGTGATTTTACTTTTTCTTCGGCATATTTAGCCATGCTCATTGAATGGTTGATGCGATTCTCGTAACCATTTTTACCGTAATATTTCCATGCAAACCAGAGTTTGACCGCATCAACACGTCTTCCACACTGAATTGATTTTTTGCCCAAATCTTCAACAGCATCAATATTATGAAAAATATAATCTGTATTGATATCGGTAATGTTTTTGTATAAGGTATCTTTATTTTTGACCAAAAAGGTGGAACAAACCAAAGGAATATTCATCAGCTTGTGCGGATTCCAGACGAACGAATCGGTTTGCTCAAGCCCTTTTATAAGATGACGGTGTTTTTTGCTGATAATTAAAGAGCCACCAAATGAACCATCGGCATGAAGCCACAAATTGTACTTTCTGCAAATTTCTGACATTTGATCAATAGGATCGTAAGCGCCCAATAAAGTAGTGGCACAAGTAGCAGCTACAAAGAAAGGGGTTTCGCCCATTTCAAGCGATTTTTTTATGGCCCTCTCAAGTGCAGCTGGAATCATTTTACCATTTTTATCAGACTGGACTTTAACCACATTTTTAGAGCCAATTCCAATGATATTTGCTGCGGTTTCGAAGGAATAATGTGCCTGGTCGCTCACAAATGCTTTCAGTTTCAGTCTGTTTTCATAACCGGTAAACCGTCCTTCAGGAAAAAGCTTGTTACGTGCAGACAACATAGCCAGTAGGTTTCCATTGCTTCCACCACTTGTAAAAATTCCATCACCATCAGTATAACCAACAAAGCTGTTCATCAGTCTGATCATTTCTTTTTCTATCATGGTGGCCATTGGTGCCACTTCGTAAGTATACATGGAAGTGTTGGTGAGGGCTGTAATCATTTCACCAATAAAAGCCGGAAGGTTAAACCCGGAATAGAGCTGGTTTAAGAATTGTTTATGCCCGGTATTGACGGAATAATCAAGATAATTTTTAAGGGCTTCTTTAAATTCGCCTTCCTGTAAACCATTTTCACCAACAGCAAAATCAACGAGTTTGTTTAATTCAGCTGGTGATTTGAAATCTAAAAGCCCGGCGGATTTATTTTCGTTTGCGCCAATATACTTATCTATATTTTCGAAAGTGAAATTCAAAAGGTTTTGCATAATGGATTAATTTAAAATTAACTAAATATTTCATTATTGATTTTGGATTCCAATTTTTTGAGAAGTTCCGATTGATTGTTCCTGCAATAAAATGGAGCTATCAACTTAAAATAATCGAATATCATTTCGTCAGAAAAAGCATTATAAGGAGTTTCTGATTTTATAAGGGATCTATCCAGGTTGAGATAAGCCGTTCCAGAAGTAGTGGCAACTTTTTGAAATTCAGGTAAATAAACCATTGCATCATCGGCCACTTTGTTTTCGTCGGAATCTTTACCATAAATATGTAAAGTTACAAACGCCTTTTTACCATTATTCCCCATCAGATGTGTGAGATTGCCACATACAGCTGCATTCTGTCCTTCGCCAAATTGTTCTTTACAAATTACATCAAGCGTTCCGTGTGAATTTTCATACAATCTGTGAGTGGCTTCTCCAAAGAAATGGACAGAACCCCATTCTGTATATCCATGATTGTGGATAGCTGTAAAATCGCCAGGCAACCACGACATTACCAGTATTTTAAACCTGTCAGAATCGTATACCAGTTTACGACCGTAACTATCTTTCAAGTTATGGTTAAATGTGTTAAATGCTTCTATTTCATATCTATCAAAGGAAATTGATGAAACAATTCCGGAAACCAGTTCGTTGGAATGTACCTGGTGGCTATTCAATTCCTTAACCAGCTGGTTGATACATTTTGGGGCTATTGTTTCCATTTTTTTAAGCTTTTATAGGTTTTTAAATACGTCCACAATTCCAGCAAAAGCCTTTAGTTCATCTATTGAGACATGATCATCGAGATGGGAACCATAATGTGCTTTTACAATTTTAAAATTTTCATCAATAAAAAAATCGGCTGGAATTAAGCTCATGGTGGCATCTTTGTCTTTAGGGAGATTTAATTCTTTTGTTTCCTTCTTAGCCTGGGCAACATTTGCTACTAACATTGTTTTCATCATTTTTAATGCTGATTCTTCAACTCCATAAATTTGGTAAACTCTTTTCTGGGGATCACCAATCAAAGGCCAGGGACTGATACCTTTATGGAAATTACTTGATGCCAGTTTTTCGTTTGCACTTTCGAACAAAAAGACCAACTGTGCACCTGCATTCTGGAACCTTAGGTTGTTGCCCATTATCTGATGAACACGGCGGTTACAAAATGGGCAACTCACATTGCGGTAAAAACTCAGGATGATCTTTTTTCCTTTGTATTCTGACAATCTGACCTGCCTTCCATAAATATCGATAGCTGTAAAATCTGGCGCTGTATTTCCTACTTGTATTTTCATATTTGAATTATTGATTGAATTAAAATTTGTTGCTTTTGAATAATTGTCGTAAAAATTTTGTAACCTGACAGTTTAAATTTAAAAATAAGCAAAAAACAGATTAATTGGGGAAGCCTGATTACTGAGCCCAAATAATTCAACCTCGGTCTGACAGCCTGTTGACCCTCTGATGGGCAAATCACATAAAGAATGTCACAAGACAGTGCTCTAAAGT
>JARGGF010000681.1 GCA_029210905.1 Bacteroidales bacterium
TCTTTACGTAAGTAGAGAGGGGGTGGCTCACAAAGTGAGCCGGGGGTGAGTCAATTAACAATTTAACAAAATACTGTTCATCTTTTAAATGCGATTGCCCTGTAAAATTAAATGCTTATATAAATGATAACTTTGAAATCATTGTTTTGTTTAAGGAAATTAAATAGCTGGTTGCTGAACTGGAAGTGTTTTTATTGAAATCGAATACTGAGAATTAATTAAGATTAATTTCAAAGTGCACTTGGTGCTAATGTTAACGCTCTTATATCGGACACGAATTTGAAATCTTTATATTAAAAATAGAAGGGTATTTTTTCATCAATTCATCCATCGATTCTTTTAGCAGTTCCATAATATCATTATAATCCCCAATCAGAATGGTACTCATTTTACCTGCCTCAACTTTAATGTTTTTATCAGAAATTAATTCAATAAAATAATTGACAGGCGTAGCATAATTGTCTGTAAGCGGGTAGTAGCTTATTTCTGCAGTAATAATCATAATTTATTTTTTTTGGGCAAGTATTCCAATAAAAACAGGTTCAACATCCTTATTTGCTTCTTTACCATCCAAAATTTGGTAATCAGTGGTTAAATAAACGCCGGATTTTATTTGTAGTATTTCGAATTTTTCCAGTTTGGCTTTAATATCGGTTACTGATAAAAAGGTGGCATCCCTAAAGCTTTCATCATGCTGTTTGTTTATACCAATAATTGAATTTTTATTAAGGCAACCTAATATTAGCCAGCCATCTTTTTTTAACACCCGCCAAATTTCATTGATCACTTTATCCTGGTCATCAACAAATTCCAGCATGGTAATTGAAGATATTATTTGAACGCTTTGGTCCCTGAATGGAATATTTTGAGCATCACCAATTTTAAGTCGGGCATTAACCTTTTTATTCATTGCAATATCGAGCATTGCATTAGAAATATCAATACCGGTAACACTAAAGCCTTTTTTTACAAAATAATTACTCCAGTGCCCTGTTCCACAGCCCAGTTCTAACATTTCACTTCCGCGAAGTTCCTTTATTAAAGCACCAATAATATCCTGTTCGATGTTATCTACTTGTTTACCAAAATCTGATTGATAATAATCATCATAACTATGAGCAATTTCCGGGTTCAAAAAAACATTCATTTGTGTTTTATTTTTTCAACGTATAGGTTGCATTTATAACACAAAGCTAATTCAAATTGGTTCTTTAGCAAATTTATGCTGCCTGCTTTTGCACGACCAAAATTATGAATCCTGGCGGTTTGATAATTTTTATAGCCAGTTCTTACCGTAGTAACAGCCCGGGCGATTCGGAGAAGTTTATTCGTAAAGGTTATTGATATCAGCCACTGCCAATTCGTAGATAAACGTCCCCATTTTTTTAGTAATTGCTGCAAAATATTGAGCTCCTTTTTCTTTATTTGCTTCAATTGGGTTTCCAACACCGGTATCAATTGTTATTTCCGACCATCTACGCTCAGCCCAGGCCCAACCTTCATTAAATGCTTTTATTTTATTTTTCTTTGCATCCCCTGATCCCCAGCTTTCTTTTCCCAGAACAAGTCCGGGTTTTAGATGGAGCATTAAACTGGTTTCCATCTCATCGGCATGTTCCCCATTATTTGTAAAAAAATGTGATTTATCAACTGATTGAAACCAGTTAGAAAAACAAATAAACATTTCCGGAAATTTCAGCCCTAATTCTCGTACCAGGGGTTTAAAGTTGTTTCCTCCGTGGCTGTTTAAAATCAATAATTTTTTAATCCCTTGGCGATTCAGTACCGTAGTTACATCGTTTAAAATTGCCAGCTGTGTTGTTGGATTAAGATTTATATCCAAATATATATCCTTTTGGCCAGTATTTACGCCAAAAGGGATAGTAGGCAACACAATAACTTTAGCTCCTTTTTCCCAGGCAATTTTTGCCGATTCTGCTGCGATATAATCTGATTCAAATATATCAGTTGCGTAAGGGAGATGGTAGTTATGCGCTTCTGTTGCACCCCATGGGAGAACAGCCAAATCAAAAGTTTCATTTTGTAAATGCTTCCAGTTAGTTTCAGCTAATAAATAAGGTCTTATAGAAGTCATGGTTTTAAATTTAACAGCGTAAAATTAAATTGTCTATATTTATATTTAAGAAATGAAAATTATAACTTGTAGTGAGTAAAATTTTATATATAACAGGGCAGGCATTTTCATTCTCCAAACAACACCCTAAAACACACAGCATCATCCACTTTGTTCTTGTCTAATGGGGCATAAAATCTATCCAGGAATGAAGAAACAGAACTCCACGAAGTGTGGAGCATTCCTTGAATATGTTGTGCCGTTTCTTTACTTGCGTTTTTTCTGATATTTTCAAGAAAGGCGAGTTGTTCCTTGGCGATAGCTCCTTTTTGCCAGGACGAGGTGGCCACGTCAAACCCTTTTAAAGCAAAATAGGCTGCTGTTGGCTCAACTCTTTCATAATGCCAGTCACAAATCAAAATGTCTTTTGGTATCATATCAATAGCCCTGTGGGTATTATTCATACTAGCTTCCCACATTCCAAGTCCTGTGGTTTTGCCATCCAGTAAACGATCACCCCAAATCCATAGCTTTTTGTTTGTCAAGGCCAAATGGTTCCTTATTTTAGTAAGCTCACCTGCAAATAATTCGGCTTTGTCTCTTCCATTGCAGCGGGGGCATTCTTCCTGACCGATATAAAACACTTCGTCCATTCCTGCATGAAAAGCTTTAGCCTTAAATGCAGCCACAATTTCATCCATTAATTCAAATACCACTTTGTGAACATCAGGGTGCAAGGGGCAATAACTTTTGCAATAAAGGCCATCTTCATTTGGCCATTCATATTTTTTCGGAAGTTTTACGCTGGGTGTTTCATCAAATTCAGGATATACTTTCAGCAGCATTCCTAGGTCAGAATGCCAGGACTGATGTCCCAATAAGTTAATCTGTGGGATAATGTCAATACCATGATTTTGGCATGCGGTAACTATTTTATTCACCTCGTCCTGCGAAAGAGCATTTTCCTTTACCAATTCCGGATGTGACTTATATTCAAAATTATAATCAATCCTTAGTACCAAAGTATTAATTCTTCGGGGTGCTAGTTCCTCATTAATAAATTTAACAAATCGGGTTACCTCTTCTTTTTCAGGGGCTGCAATGGCTAAACCTCTTATAGGCATAATTTCTTGTGCGTTTATCAAAGAGCTCAGGAAAACAAAGATGATCATTACAAGTGTTTTTTTCATGGCAGATAGTTTAATAGTTGTTAAAAAAGAACATTAAAGTTTAAGGCGAATATTTATTTTTGACAATAATGCGGCAAATCCTATCATGGCAAAGGCCCAGACTATAGAGCCGGAAACTGCCAGCCAGGATAGCTCTATTTGCTTATAAAACAATATGTTAAGATTAAGGCCCCAAATTAGGTAATACAGAATATCGGGGGCCAGATAAGTTGTCAGGGAGTTCTGACCTGCAGGTAGAAAAGGTTTTTCCCATTTTTTTAAGTTTTTTATATCAATTAGAAAAAAGAGCAAGGCGAACAATATAATGCTGATTCCATTGCATAACATTGCCCACGAAGGTGTTCCTGTAATTTTTGAAATTATGAACCAGTTTCTTAAAATAAATGCTGCTATT
>JARGGF010000682.1 GCA_029210905.1 Bacteroidales bacterium
TTATGATGTTTTTTGCTTTTCTTATATTTCTTGATGGTTACGCCGATGGAAAGCGTGACAAACATAAAGAGGTAAAAGCTGAAATTGGAAAATAATCATCCTTGTCCAGAAAGATAAAGTATTGAAATATGAAAAAATCAAAAAAACTAATTTTAGCAGTATTAATAATAGTAAATATAGGACTGGTTATTGTAACGATTATATCATATAATAATTCTAATAATTTTCGCGATATACTCTTTGGTGGTATCGTGGTAATTGCTACCATGTTGACAGCTATTCCTTTAAATAAGAGATTCCAAAATTAAAGGACAGTTTACTTTTGTTGAAAATTGGGTTTTCCTTTTTCAATATCGGTATTTGCATAAATAATTATATTGGTATCAAGAAAATAACTATCTTTCATTTGCTTCGTCTCGGTTGAATTTGTAATTTTTAAAGTTGGTGTGCAATACTGTAAAATTTACTTCTTTTTCAGAAACCGATATTTCTTCAAATTCCTCGTCCCTTGCAAATGCAATAACCTCAAGCTCCCTTCCAATATATTTATCGGGTATCGTTAAGCTTAGTTTATTATTTTTGGTTTTTATAAAAGTTCTTATCATAATTTATTCATTTATAATGACTTGTTTTTTGCTCATACAAAGATACTTTGAATATTTAAGAAATGAAAATACAAAAGATCTTCCCTTTTGTTTCAAATTTATTTAGTTCTAGCTGACACTATTTACTAACTCGGTCACTCAGCCTGTCCAAAGTGCTAATTCTCAATTTCAAAAATTCTAACTAAAGTATTGATAATCAATTACTAAATCAGCTGAAGTGTAGATAGTTTTGAATTTATTAATTTCATTCACTTATTTAAATAAAAGATCGTATTTTTGTATGATGTATTATTTAGAAATAAATTGATGGACGATATATTTGGAAAAATTGGCTCAACGCAAACCTTAAGTCAGAAAATAGAACGAAAAATAGAAGAAGCCATCCGGCAAAAGAAATTGATTACCGGTGATAAACTGCCTTCTGAAAAAGAATTGTGCGAGTCTTTTGCCGTCAGCAGAACTGCATTGCGCGAGGCCTTGCGCCGGTTAAGTGCCAGGGGGTTGATTGATATCAGGAAAGGTAGTGGAATGTACGTTTCAGAAATAAAAATTGAAGACGCTATAAATTCCTTAAACCTTTATTATGATTTGAAGTTTGGCTCTAATCTTATCCAGCAAATCATTGAAGTACGACGCATTTATGAACCTGAAATTGCAAAACTGGCTGCTAAGAACAGGAATGAAAAAGATTTAAAATTATTACACGAAAATTTGCGTGAACTTAAAAAATGCAATCCGGACAATACCCAAATGGAAGTGGATTTAATTAACAGGTTTCATGTAAATATGGCTAAATCCACCGGTAATCCTATCGTTATCATTAGTATGGAACCAATTTATTTTTTATTGCCCAGAATGCGTAACCTGATTTATGCCAATATTGAAGGCGAAAAGGAATATACCCTTAATTTACAGACTAAAATCCTAAAAGCTGTTGAGGATCAAAATCCAGCTGATGCACACAAATATTCCATAGAACTGTTGGAGCGTAATATGGAAATTTATGACAAGTATTTTAAAGGGACTTTATAAATTTGTAAATATATACCAATGTTGTTTAGTTAAGCTCATTGCTAAATTTGGTCATTTAATGACTAATAACCAGCAACTAATAACCAGAGACCAGTAACTAATAACCAGTAACTAATAACAAAAGGCAGGCCTTATTTCAAATATCAATCACATTGCAGCGTATCTCGAACTAAAGCTAATATGCGTTTCCCCGGAAGGATTTTTTATGATATCCCATTTTCTTTAAAAGCCTCAATCGCTTTTTTTGCAGAACCATGCAGCAATAATAATCGTTTTGCCTTATCATGAGCCAGGCCCAGCTCATCCATAATCATCCTGGAACCGCGCTCTATCAATTTTTTATTGGTAAGCTGCATGTTTACCATTTTATTTCCTTTTACACGTCCTAATTTGATCATTATGGTGGTGGTCATCATATTGAGGATCATTTTTTGCGCTGTGCCTGCTTTTAAGCGGGTACTACCGGTCACAAATTCAGGTCCGACGATTGCTTCAATAGGAAATTCGCTCACTTCTGCCATCCTGCTGTTTGGGTTGCAGGTAATACACCCTGTCAGTAATCCATTTTCGCGTGCCTGCTGAATACCACCAATTACATAAGGGGTTGTTCCTGAGGCTGCTATGCCGATTACGGTATCAAGTTCTGAAATGTTATATTCCTGTAATTCTATCCAGGCTTTATTTGGATCATCTTCAGCTGCTTCTACAGCTTTTCTTAGTGCTACATCACCACCGGCAATCAGCCCGATTACCATATTATCCGGCACACCAAAGGTTGGTGGTAATTCTGATGCATCAAGTACACCTAATCTTCCGCTGGTTCCTGCGCCTAAGTAAAATACACGACCACCTTTCTTCATCCGTTTTACGATGCGTTCAACTAAACTTTCTATTTGATTTAATGCCTGATTAACTGCAACGTGCACTTTTGCATCTTCATTGTTGATGTTTGAAAGTAATTCTTTTATGCTCATTTGCTCCAGATTTTCGTATTCTGAAGGTGATTCTGTGATGCTTATTTGCTTAATATTATTTCTTATATCTGATTTATCATTCATCTTAATTGTGATATTTTATTAATCCCTCCATGGGTGATTTTGTGATATTTCCAATAATTAAATTATTTTTTATAGCTGTTTTTTTTAGTTGGGCCTGAAAATAGAAGGCTACACTTCCTGTAAAATGGGCCTGTAGCGCATGAAGATTGGCGTATTGCTTTAAATTTCTTCTTACAAATTCACCAAAACAAAAAAGTACAATATCTTCGAGCTCTTTAATATCAATATGCTCAGTTATAAATTTGGTAAATTGTGCCAGATAGCGGTTGGGGAATTTTTTTTGATAGACATTGTCCATTATTTCCGATGGTAAAATCTTATAGGTCTCGAAAAAAAGCTTAATAGTTTCTTCTGAAAGTTGCTTTTTCAGAATATCAGCTATTAGTTTTTCGCCAATCACAGCTCCACTTCCTTCATCACCCAATTTATAGCCTAGTGGTGATACATTTTTTTCTATTTTATTTCCATTATAATAACATGAATTTGAACCGGTTCCGAGTATACATACAATTCCCTCTTTATCCTGACATAAGGAGCGGGCTGCTCCTAGTAGATCCGATTCAACAACTATACGCTCTGCCTTAAAAAAAGCACTGAGTGCATTTTCAACTATTTTATTTTTTTCAGGATTAGCACAGCCAGCTCCATAGAAAAAAATTTCCTGGACATTTGTACTCCTTATGGAAAAGTCCTGTTGTAAATTTTCAAGAATTTCTTGTGTAGATTGATAAAACGGATTGATTCCGGCTGTGATGACTGTATTTCTGTTTCCTTTGTCATCAATTAGACTCCATTCCGTTTTTGTTGACCCACTATCTGCGATAATCTTCATTTTTGCAAAATGTGATATGTATTATAAATGCTTAATTTACTGCAAATTTGTGAATTTTCAATAATAAATATTAATTTGTTTTTAGTATCAAATTGACTGATAAATGTTGTGCAAAGTTATAAAT
>JARGGF010000683.1 GCA_029210905.1 Bacteroidales bacterium
GCGATTTTGTAGTTCTGGATGCTGCAACACCTGGCTATTCTAATCTTTTAACCTCAGTGGTAAACTTCACACCAGAAGTGTTTAATTTTCAAATATTTCCAAATCCATTCTCCGATAAGTTACAGATAAAACCAGCAACTTCTTATTCAGGAAAACTTCGGTTTGATTTTTTCAACCTGGCTGGTAGAATCGTACACCAGGAAAACAAACAATTACTAACCGGTAGTGAAATAATTATAGATTTAAGTAATTTGTCCTCAGGAACTTATATTTTAAGAATGCAGGATGCCGTTGACAGGAGATTGTTAAGTACTTTAAAGCTTATTAAACGCTGATTTGCTTGATATTTAATTATTTCGATAATGGTCAAAAGTAATTGGCCGGTTAAAATATTCTGCTTATTTTTCGGGTTCTGTTTTCTGATTTTTTTTCAAATTATATTTAAAAATGGAAGCTCCTGAACTATTTACCGAATACTTTTTACTCAGATTGCTGATTAATACGATCTCAATGATTATTTTAATCCGGTTTGTGTATTACAAAACCTATCAAAAAAGAGATTCTTTCTTTACCTTTTTCCTGTTAAATTTTATTGTTTTTCTTTTGGCCTATATGCTTGAGAAAACTGGTGGTTTAAGTTCAATTGGAGGTGCATTTGGTCTGCTTGCAGCCTTTTCACTGCTTCGTTTCAGAACAGAAACCATTTCAATGAGTGATATGACCTACCTGTTTATTACTATGACATTTGGTCTGATAAACTCAATTATGAAAGCATCATATATTGAGGTAATTGGTTTAAACGCACTTATAATTCTGGCCGTTTTTATTGTTGATGGCAACCTGCTGATGCGCACCCAGCGTTTTAAAACCATTGATTACCCATCACTGGATAATATAAAGCCCGAATTACATCCAAAACTTATTGAAGAGCTGAAAGCATGTACAGGTTTGGATATAAGGAAGATAAACATTGAACATATTGATGTTAGAAGGGGTCGGGCATTGATTAAAATGTACTATAATTGATAAATTTCTTTTTCAAAGAGTAACCCAAAAAGGATAAATAGAAGAAACTAATTATGTATTAATTTAACATCCCATTTACCTGGTTCCGAGATGGTAAAAATAAAATTACAAGGAAGGATGTTTTGCATATACTTAATTGTATATTCAATAGTACAAGTAAAAGGATAATTTATATCAACAAATATTATTTTTGAAGGAGAAAGTGCTCTATTGCCCGAAGATCCTGTGATACTTAAATCAGATGGCAAATATTTTGACATGGCTCTTTCAAAGGTAATCTCAACGCGGTATTCCTCTGTTCCGGTTTTTACAATCGAATATTGATCAATTGACCTACTGAATCCCACCCTATACCCTTGAGGTTTGGCATCAGACTGAACCATATAATCATTTACCCAGGTACCCTTAACAATTGAATCCTTCTTACTATTTTGATACCTGATTATTCCCTGTCCGTGCTTTTTTCCATTTCTCCAAAGTCCAAAATAACTGTCTCCATTGCTATAGGTATATAATCCTCTTCCGTCAGGTAGTCCTTTTCTAAAATTTCCTGTGTAGGTATCTTCACCTTTTGCTACGCCATGTCCATGGGCAAGTCCCTTTTTACAACCACCTTCATAGCTACCCGAAATCTTTTCCATAAGTACTTTGCATTCAGAATTTTTTTCCTGAGATTTTGCGGATACAACTATTAAGAGACTCAAAGCTGCAGTTAATATCGATTTTCTCATCCTTTTTTTATAATTGGATAAAAATAGTCAATTCTGCTAATAATTACTAGAAAACCAAACATGAAATTTTCCTTATGATTGATATTTTTTTTCGGTAATGTAGCGATAAATAATTTATCGGGAAATTGTTGCAATAAAGTACATGACATGATAGTGGTGGTCCTCCATTGAAAACAAGGTAAATTAACTTGCTGAAATTTATTAGAACCATATTATTTTTCTGGTAGATCTATTTTAGTAATGGACTAAATACCAATAGTATAACATTTTTAAGGATACCCGTTTGGCGGAAATTTTACCTGAAAGTTGAAATCAAGACATGCCCCTTAGTGAGGTATAATTACCTGAAGAATCAGCAGAACAACACTTATTACAGAGATATGCACTAATAACATTGATAAACAGCCAGATGATCCAGTAACTCCATCGCCTGAACCGGTCCCGGTCCCTGTGTCAGTGCCTCCGCCTGTTTCGCAACTTCCAGCACCAGAGTCTGTTTTTTCGGTAAAAACCAGTTTGTTTTTATTGGCTTCGGAACCTTCTAATTGTGGTGTTTGTGGATATTCTTCAGAAGGTAATTTTTCTCTTAATTTGGAATAAAATTCATTATAAGTCTGCTCTGGCTTTATGATTGATGTCGCAAAGGCCGTCATGGCACCATTCCACCTTCCGTTTATGAAAGCATCGTAACTATATTCCTTGTCACTGCAACCTGAAATAAGGATTTCAAGCATATTTTCTTCTGTGGCCTTTGCCAGGAAGCGATTTTTTAAAACTGCTGTTGGTGGAATGGTATCTGTTTTTACAAACCTTCGTTTTGCCGCTTTCAAAGCCAGGGCTTTAGTTACAGTTCCTGAGAAGCAACTATCAGCGATAACAATAATTTCTGCGTTTTTATCAGCCGTTTTAAGAATGGCATTTATTTCATCATCAATAAGGGTTCCATCATATACATATAGTGCTTCATCGTAGCCATCCTCTTCATCGCCGCTTGTATCCAGTACTTGCGTTCCATGCCCCGAGTATGTAAACACCACCACATCACCCAATTTAGCTTCCTTAACAAGGTTTTCGAGGGCATTCAGAATATTGTTTTTTGTGGCTTGCTCATTAAAAATTTTTGTAGTCTGAAACCCAAAGGAATTCAATAGTTTAGCCCAGTCATTTACATCATTTACACACCCGCTAAGGTCATTTACTGTTCCCGGATAATTGTTGATACCAACACAAATAGCTCTTTTCATTGTTTTAGTTTTTTGGTTTAGTAATTATCTTTGGTAAAAATCACTGAGCTATAAATTTACGGCATTTTTGAATACCAATAATAATGTTATTTTTATTTCGCTTTCCATGGTTTGGAAGAAATTATTCAGGACTGATATTTAGGTATATTTGTATGTTGATAATAATTTCTCATCTAAATATCTTAAAAACACTAATTTTTTTAATATGAAAATTCGCAAAACTGACCTAAATAAAAGATCCTTAATAAGATGGAAAATATATTTCGACAGATCACGGATGTATATTGGCTACATTCAATTCTTTCTGATTGGATTTGTATTTCTTCAATCGTTTAAGAACAATGCTTTTGGAGACTGGATATTCAAATACGCTATTATTTCAATACCTATTGCATTGATTTTATTTGTTTTTCTTTCACTTTTATTAGGTTATATGGATACTAAATTAGGCTTCAGAGAGGAGGAACTTAGAAATCTTTCAAAATCAAATCCAATAATGATGGAGATGTTAGAATCACTTAAAGAAAATAAAGAAAAAATAGATACGATTGAAGAAAACAGGCGGCAGACAGAAATTTAATCTGACCAACTTCTCGTGAAAATGTTTATCATTTTTTTCACTAAGCAAAAAATGCCAGTTTCAATACAA
>JARGGF010000684.1 GCA_029210905.1 Bacteroidales bacterium
CTTTGGCGCAGCTGCAGTAAAAAAGGAACAAAAAATGTTTCAAGAATCCTTTTAACAATAATTTCATTCTTACCGATGCTATTTTTTTTGCCCGAAATCAATCGAACTGCTGAAAATTATCCACAAAAATTAAAATCATTTAGCTGGTTTTAGAAGAATCTCATCGGAGATTTCCAATATTCCATTTTTTCTTCAAATATCAAAAGTTCTGAAAATCGAAATATATTTTTCAGACTTCTCCCAAATTTTTTAAAATAAAACGCGTAACTTTAAGTAAAGGCGGGCTTCTTAACGTACTTTTTACTATTTATCAACACGTCAAAAGTGATGTAAAAAAATATAAATAGTATTTAAATAACAATGAATGGTATAAACTAAACAACAAATGGTAAAATAGTTCGTTTTTTTCATTGCTTTATGGTTTTTTGTTCGTAACTTTAGAATAATTAATAAAAACAAATCTTAATTCCTATAATGGAATGCCTTTTAAGCCAAAAAAATGACCACAATCTACAAAAATATAGCCCTGTTCTTATTTTTATTAGTGATTGGCAATTTAGACGCTCAAGAGAATCATGACAGTCACAAAATAAATTTACAGATACCAGAAGTTGCCTTAATCAATATTTATTCCAATTCAGCCATTTCATTGGGGAACACTACCATTGTTGAAGCAGGAAATCCATTAAACTTTGAAGACACCAACAATAGCGTTTGGATCAATTATTCTTCCATTATTGGTTCACAATCACAACCAAGCCGAGATATTAGCATTCGCATTTCTGAAGGCAGCATTCCTGCCGGCGTTAAGCTTTATGTTAAAGTGTCAGAAGATATGGGCGCAGGTGCAGGAACAATGGGTAAAGCAAACAGCTCAATCCAAGAACTTACCGATAATCCCCTCACCATTATTACCGATATAGGTAGCGCTTATACCGGTGCAGGCGCCAACAAAGGCAACAATGTACAATATAGTCTAAAATTGAGCGATGAACCAAACACTTATGCCAATTTGGATTCCGACCAAAGTAATACCCTGGTAATCAATTATACCTTAACCGACAACTAATTTAATTTTGGTTTCTATTTAGAAAAAGACACTATTCCCAAAGAC
This sequence comes from Bacteroidales bacterium, assembly GCA_029210905.1. Lineage (GTDB taxonomy): Bacteria > Bacteroidota > Bacteroidia > Bacteroidales > NBLH01 > NBLH01. Next base: position 1,115 of record JARGGF010000684.1, read on the forward strand.
ATTTTTTAGGATGGTGTTTTTTTTATTGTTAAAATGTTGATAAGTTGCACTTCGACTCTATTTCGGCTAAGCTCCTTCCACGCTCAGGATGACAAATCGTTGAATTGTTGTATTCATTCTTTATAAAAGCCAATTTGGCCAATAATCCAGCTGTTTTTCAGCAAATTTCCAACCCACATTTCATAGAGTTCAACCGCTTTAAAGTGTATTCATCTAAAGAATCCTACCGTTCACCGACACTTAAGGTTTACCCGCCTATTTTTTGAAATATAAGCTTTAATGCAGAAGTATATTTGTACCATCAATATGTAATAACAATACAAAAAAATAAAATAACAAACCATTAAAAAAAACAAACCTCACATGAACTTAAAAAATTTATTATTCGCCTCAGTAATCGTTTTATCTGCCAATGCTTCTTTTGCACAAGACACAAAAATAGCTACTCATTTAGTAACCATCAACATTCCGGAAGTTGCCTTGTTGGATCTTGAATTTACAGGACCAGCTACCTCAACAGCAATTACTTTGGCTGGAACTGCGCCAACAGAAGCTGGTTCACCAATGACTTTTGAAGATTTAAAAGCAAAAAACTCTGCTATATGGATGAATTATTCTTCTATTGTTAAAGGAGCAGCTTCGTCAAGAAAAGTAACTGTTGCAGTTACCTCTGGTTCTGTTCCAACAGGTTTAAAATTAACAGTACTTGCTTCTGCGGCTTCATCAGATGGTAAGGGTGCTTTGGGAGCAGCTTCAACTGCACTTACTTTATCAGGAACTGGACAAGATATCGTTACAGGAATTGGAAGTACTTACACCGGAGACGGACCTTCTAAAGGCCATAACTTAACTTACCAATTAGGTTATAATACTGATGCTGCAACTGATTATGCCAATTTAAGAAATGTTGATTTAGTTGGTGTTCCATTAACAATCACTTACACACTTTCAGATAATTTATAATTAAAAATAACAAAATATTAAAAGCCTCTCTTGAAAAAGTGAGGCTTTTTTATGTGTTATGGTTTTTGGTATTATGATAAGGAATATGCCTGCTCGAACTACTTAAACGGCACGGTAAAATTAAAGACACTGCCATTTCCCAATTCCGATACAACCCATATTTTACCATTGTGCATTTCTATAAACTCTTTGCAAAGTAGCAATCCTAATCCAGTCCCAACTTCCTGCTGTGTGCCCAAAGTAGAATAACTTTTTTCAATTTGGAATAAATTATTGATGGCCTCCTTTTTCATTCCTACGCCGTTATCGGCTATAGAAACCTGTATTTCGGTTTCCTGTTGGTTTGCGCCAATGCTAATTTCTCCGCCAGCATGCGTAAATTTTATGGCATTAGACAAGAGGTTTCTTAAAACACAGCCAATCATGGCCTTATCTGCAATAACAGGAATCTTTAGCGGTAAATCTTTAAAAATGGTAATCGATTTTTGTGATGCGGAATCTTTAAATAAATCCGTCACTTCATTGATGATGGATCCCAATTCAACATATTCAGGATTAAATTTATTTCTTCCTGTTTGGGAACGAGACCATTCTATAAGGCTTGTAAGCAGGTCCACAGCCTTTTTTGAGGAATTTTGTATAATGGTGGCATATTTTTCAAGTCCGTCAAAATCCTTCTTTTCAATTTTACCTGTCAACAGATTGCTGAATCCGTAAATACTGTTGAACGGACTTTTTAAATCGTGTGCAATGATAGAGAAAATTCTGTCTTTTATGGCGTTGAGTTCTTTTAAGCGGGTTTCATTAGCTTTTAAGAGTTGTTCTGTTTTTTTGCGTTCTGTGATGTCGCGAACATTCAGAATCACGGATTTTATTAAAGGATTGTCGATTTGATTTGTTCCGAAGGCTTCAAGATACACCCAACTTCCATTTTTATGAAGATGCCTGTATTGCGTTCCTCCATTTGCTGAATTTTCAAGAATATCCCGAAATGCCAACATTGTTTTTTCCCGGTCATCAGGATGAATCATTTTTTCAATCACCGGAATATTTGTCAACTCTTCAGGTCGAAAACCTAAAATATTTTTGCTAGATTCACTGACATAGTGCTGATTTCCATTTGAATTGAGCAACACTATCATGTCAAAAGATTTTTTGAGGAGTTGCTTAAATATTTCTTCGCGGCCTTCTTTTAAGTCTTTTAGTTGCTTTTCTAATTCTTTGTAGGTTGGTTTCTTGGTCATGCTTTGAATAATTGTGGGTAAATATTCACTTTTTTCAATTTGCATATAAGTATAGCTAAGGCTGTTTAACCATAAACGTTTATTATATGAAAAGCAATTGAAATTTTTTTAGCAGTAAATCAAATATAGCGATAATTAAACTATTTTAAAAGTTTTTCTGATTGGATTTAGGCACTATTTTATGGAATCTCTTTTTTAATGATGTTGTTAGCCTGTCAACTAAATCATCTTCATCGATATCGGTAAAATTTAAGCAGTTAATTAAAGGGAATTAATTATCAATGAGTCTAATTATGAAATTTCAAAAACTTTGCCTTCCATAGC